>JBKPFE010000057.1:0-18563 GCA_046728705.1 Actinomycetota bacterium | reverse complement strand
AACTGTTCGGACGAGCTTGCGGCCGCCCCGGAGGGCGGCCGCGGGTGGACAGGAACCTTGTGTTACGCCGCCCTGCGCAGTGGTGGCACTGTCTCGGCAGTCGGAAGCTCGTCGATCGAGCCGGGCCGGCGGAGGCCAGGCCACCAGGCCTTCTCGCCGATCAGAGCCGTGACGGCGGGAACGAGGAGGCTCGAGACGACGAAGGAGGCGAGCAGGATTCCAATCGCCATTGCGAACCCCATCTGCTTCGTCGACTCGTCTGGGTAGAGCATGAGGCTGCCGAACGCCGCCGCAAGCGCGAGGCCGGCGGCCGCCATCGCGGGGGCCGCAAACCGAACCGCGTTTGCGGTCGCCTCGCGCATCGATCGCCCGGCGTCGGACTCCTCGCGCAATCGGGATGCGATCAGCATGTTGTAGTCGGTCCCGAGCGCGACGACGAAGAGGTAGAGAACAACCGGGAGGCTGAACGCGACCCCCTCACGCCCGACGAGGTGTTGGAAGACCAGAGCCGCGGCCCCGAATGTCGCGATGAACTCGAGACCCACCGCGAGCAGCAGGTACACCGGCGCGACCACGCTCCGCAGCAGCACGATGAGGATCAACAGGATCAGCGCCGCCGCAACGGGGAGGATCAGCCGTAGGTCCCGGTTGACCGAGTCGCTCACGTCGGCGTAGACGGCGGGCGTGCCGCCGACGAGCACTTGCGCTCCCGCCGGTGCGGACTTCTGGGCGAGGTCCCGAATCGGTCCGCGCACCAGGTCCATCGCCGCGTTTGAGTCCGCAGCGTACGCGAGCGAGAGATCGACCTCCGCCACACGCCTGTCAGCGGAGAACGCCGGCGCTGAGATCGCACCGACGCCGTCCACCTTGGCGAGGCGTTCCGTGAGCAACCCTAGCGTCGCCGCAGTGAGCGGCTTCTTGTCCTCGACGAAGACCTGCACGGGGTCGGTCGTGCCACGGGGCACGACGGCCGCGATCTCGTTCTCAACGCGGCTTGCCTGTGTGTCTGCCTTCTGCCCGCCCGTGTCGAAGGCGAGCTTCGCTCCGACCAGGCCGACGGCGAGGATTACGAGGAAGCTCGTCGTGACAGCGGCGACCGCGGCCGGGCGTCGCGCAACGAGTGTCCCCAGCCGCGCAGCGGGTCCCCGTGAGCGGTCCTTCTGCCATGACTTCGACGGCCAGTACATCGCACGTCCAGTCACAGCGACCACGGCCGGGAAGAACGTCACGCCAGCAAGCAGCATCACGAACACGGCGATTGCAACCGCCGGGCCGAGCATCTGGAACTGACCGAACTCGGCCAGAGCCAGCGACGCGAACGCGATCACGATCGCTAGCGCGGCAGAGGCGATCACTGCGCCGACCTTCGACACGGCGTGCGCCGCGGCTTCCTTCCGCCCGTCTCCCGCCCGCAAGCGCTCGCGGTGGCGGAAGAGCAGGAAGAAGAAGTAGTCGATCCCGATCCCGATCAGGACCGTCGTGACGAGCGTGGGTGTGTTCGCTTCGAGCTTGAAGCCGAAGAGGTCGGCCCCGAGCACGATCAACCCGCTTGCGGCGCCCGCGACGAGCACGACGGCGAGTAGCGGAACGATGGCCGCGAGAATCCCGCGGAAGAACAGCAGCGTCAACAGGACGATGCCGCCATAGAGCAGCATGCCCTCGAGGCGCCGGGTCGACTCGGACTCGTCGACTTGGTCCGTGTGTGAGGCAATGCCGCCGGTGAAGGCGATGCTCAAGCCACGATCGTGGAAGCGCGCAATCGCCTCATCACGGAACTGCTTGAACGCCTCCTGCGTCGCCGGGTCGACGACGCTGCCTTTGAAGTCGAGCGACACCAGCTCGAACTTGCCGCCCCGGGCGATCAGTCCCGGCTTCGCTGCGACAACCCGCGCCTCCTTGCGCTTGTTGGTGAGGAAGTCGACTTTGTTCCCGATCTCGTCCCAATCGGGTCGGAAGCGGGTGGTCGACGCGGCGAGGGTCGCGATCGCGGAGCGGTCCGGCGCCGCGATCGGCTGATCGTCGTCCCGCTTCACGAGCGCCGTCACAGCGGTGGTCCCCTCCTGCTTGCCGAGGGCGCGCTGGCCGAGATCGGCCGCCTTCACGGATTCGTAGTTGTCGGACAAGAGCTCCTTCTGGTCACTCGTCGTGACGTCGTAGAGCCATCTCCCGCTGACGGACGTGAGTCCGATCGCGGCGACGACCCAGACGGCGATCACGATCCATCGAAAGCGGACGACGGCTGCTCCTAGGCTGCTGAACATTGCTAGACCTCCTGCATCGTTTGGGTGTCAGTCACGACAACGACGATAGGAGCGCGCGGCGAAGAAGTCAGGACCCGCACAACCCCTCGGGAACTCCACCGACCCCGGGTCCCCGGCGGCAGTTTCAGGAGATCGAACGGTCGGCCGAGCCGAGCTGTCGAGACGCTTCGACGACCCGCGCCGCCATCGCCAGTTCAGCTTTTCGGCCCCAGGTCCGCGGGTCGTACACCCTCTTGTCGACGCCGCGCTGATCGGTCGACGTGCCGGTCGAGCGCAGAGCGAGATGCTCCTCGACGGCGTGTGTGAACGCGTACTGCATGTCGGTGTCGACGTTCATCTTCACGACACCGTTTGCGACCGCAGCGCGGATCTCCTCGATGGTCGAACCGCTGCCGCCGTGAAAGACGAAGTCGAACTTCCGTCCGTCGCCGGGGCGATCGGCGACGGCCTCTTGCAGCTCGCCCAGTAGCTCGGGCCGGAGCCGCACGTTCCCCGGCGCATATCGGCCGTGGACGTTTCCGAACGTGGCGGCAAGCAGGTAGCGACCCCGCTCGCCCATGCCCAGTGTCTCGGCGACCTGTAGGGCGTCCTCGGGCATCGTGTACAGCCGCTCACGCGCCACGTGCTCGTGGTTGATGCCGTCCTCCTCGCCGCCGACAGTGCCGATCTCGAGCTCGAGCAAGACATCGATGTCGTGCGCCTCGCCGAGCAGTTCCGCCGAGATCCGCAGGTTGTCCGCAAGCGGCAGCTCCGAGCCATCGAACATGTGCGAGTTGAAGAGCGGTTGCCCGTCGCGCTCGCGGCGCCGGCGGCTCTCGCGAAGCAGCGGCCGAAGGAAGTCGTCGATGCGCTCAGCAGTGGCGTGATCGGTGTGCAACGCGATCAAGACCGGAGAGCGTGCGGCAACCACGTGCGCGAACTCGGCGAACGCTTGCGCACCTGCCGCCATGTCCTCTGCAGGGCCCGACAGATACCCGGCGGCGCTCGTCGTGATCTGGACGATCCCGTCGGAGCGCGCTTCGGCAAAGCCGCGCAAGGCTGCGTTCAGGGTCTCTGACGAGCTCACGTTGACCGCTGGGTAGGCGTATTCGCCGGCGCGCGCCGCGTCGATCATGTCGCGGTACTGCTGGGGGGTCGCGATGGGCATCGGATTTCTCCGGCGACCGTAGACCATGGCGTTCCGAAACTCGGGGAGCCGTTGGGAGCTCGGAGACCGCAGTGTCCCCAAGGGCCGCGCGGGTGTTTTCGCAGGCCGTAGGCGACGGCGACCATCGGTGCATGGCAATCACCACACACACCCCACGTCTCACTCGTACCGAGCTGTGGCACGAGCTGGCACAGCAGCTGCGCGTGGACTCCATCCGGGCAACCGCGGTCGGCGGGTCGGGTCATCCGACCTCTTCGATGTCCGCCGCCGACCTGATCGCGGTGCTGGCCGAGAAGTACCTCCGCTACGACTTCGAGCACCCCGACCATCCGAACAACGACCACCTGATCTTCTCCAAGGGCCACGCCTCGCCCCTTCTCTATGCGCTCTATGCGGCGGGCGGAGCGATCAGCGACGAGGAGCTCCTGACGCTGCGGCGCTTCGGCAGTCGCCTCGAGGGGCATCCAAGTCCAGCGCTCCCCTGGGTCGACGTCGCCACCGGCTCGTTGGGCTTCGGCCTGCCCGTCGGTGTCGGCGTCGCGCTCGCGGCGAAGACGGTCGATCCTCGCCCTTACCGCGTCTGGGTGCTGATGGGTGACAGCGAGATGGCGGAGGGATCCGTCTGGGAAGCATTCGAGCACGCCTCCTACTGGCGGCTCGACAACCTGACCGCCATCGTCGACGTGAACCGGCTCGGGCAGAGCGGCGAGACGATGCACGGCTGGGACGCCGAGTCCTACGCCGACCGGGCCCGGTCGTTCGGCTGGAAAGCGTTCGTGATCGACGGTCACGACCTCGACTCGATCGACGAGGCCTACGCCCAAGCGATCGCGACCAGCGGCCGTCCAACGGTGATCATCGCGCGCACCCGAAAGGGCAAGGGCGTCGCCGCGGTCGAGGACCAGCCCGGATGGCACGGCAAGGTCCTGGACAACCCCGTGGCCGCAATCGCCGAGCTCGGCGGCCGGCGCGGCACCCGGATCGAGATCGCCCCTCCCCCGCACGACCCGCCGCCGCGAAGCTACGCCGTCGACAAGCCGGCGCTACCCGCGTACGAGGTCGGAACTCCGACGGCGACACGACGCGCCTACGGCGAAGCTCTCGCCGCACTCGGAGAGGCCCGCGACGACGTCGTCGCGATGGACGGGGAAGTCTCGAACTCGACCTTCTCCGGCCTGTTCGCCGAAGCCCACCCTGAGCGCTTCTTCGAGATGTTCGTCGCCGAGCAGCAGATGATCGCCGCCGCAATCGGCTTCGACGTCCGTGGCCTGACGCCGTTCGCCTCGGCCTTCGCCGCCTTCTTCAGCCGCGCCTACGACTTCATCCGCATGGCCGCGATCAGCCGCGCCTCAATCCGCATCGCGGGCTCCCACGCCGGCGTCGCCACCGGCGAGGACGGCCCCTCGCAGATGGCGCTCGAAGACATTGCCATGTTCCGGGCCGTCCACGGCAGCACGGTTCTCTACCCGAGTGACGCGAATCAGACGGCGAAGCTGGTCGCGCTGGCCGCGGACAATCCCGGCATCACCTACCTGCGGACGACGCGCGCAGACACGGAGGTGCTCTATCCGGCCGACGCCGATTTCGAGATCGGTGGCAGCCGGCTCCTGCGGGCCACCCCGCACGACGACGTCACGATCGCCGCGGCCGGAATCACCGTCCACGAAGCGCTCGAGGCCGCGCGTCGGCTCGCCGATGCAGGGATTCGCGCCCGTGTCCTCGACGTCTACTCGATCAAGCCGATCGACCGGCAAACCCTCCTCGAGTCTGTGGCCGCAACGGACGGGCGTCTCGTGACGGTCGAGGACCACTGGTCCGAAGGCGGACTCGGAGACGCGGTGCTGGCCGCGCTCGGCGACTCCGGCCTGTCGTTCCACGCAGTCAAGCTCGCCGTCCGCGATCTTCCCGGCTCGGGTGCTCCTGCGGAGCTGCTTCATGCAGCGGGCATCGACGCCGACGCGATCTCTGAAGCCGTGCGCTCCCTCGTCGACCCCATCACCGGACGATGAACGACCACGTGCGCATCGACCCGCCGCTCCAACGTCTTTCGCGGCTCGGCCAATCGGTCTGGATCGACTGGCTCTCACGCGAGCTCCTCCAATCCGGCGAGCTGCAACGGCTGATCGACGAGCACGCGGTGACCGGCGTGACCACCAACCCGACGATCCTCGAACGAGCGATCGCCGCGGGCGCTGCCTACGAGCGGCAAATCCGCGACCTCCGAGCGTTCGGCTTCCGGCCGGCAGATTCCTTCGGCGAGATCGCCGCGACCGACGTCAGCAATGCAGCCGTGCAGCTCCTGCCCGTCTGGCACGCCACCGGCGGGGCCAACGGATACGTCTCCTGGGAGGTCGACCCGGAGCTTGCGTGGAACCGCCGCGCGACCCTGTCCGAGGTGCGCCGGCTACACAGGCGCATCGATCTGCCGAACCTGCTCGTCAAGATCCCGGCCACCGAGCCGGGACTGGGCGCGATCGAGGATTCGATCGCCGGCGGTTACAGCATCAACGTCACGCTCATCTTCTCCGTCGAGCGGTATGCGGCGGTCGTCGAGGCCTACCTGCGGGGCTTGCGACGTGCCGCCGACGCCGGCCATGATCTAGGGCACATTCACTCGGTCGCAAGTTTCTTCGTCTCTCGGCTCGACAGGGCTGCCGACAGCCTGCTCGAGAGCGACGGTTCGTCAGAGACGCTCGCACTTCGCGGCCGTCTCGGAATCGCGAGCGCAAAGCTCGCCTACCGGTACTTCCAGGAGGCCTTCAGCGGCCCGCGCTGGGAAGCCCTCAGCGCCCTCGGGGCCGCTCCGCAACGCCCGCTGTGGGCGTCGACCTCAACGAAGGACCTCGGGTACCGCGACGTCCGCTACGTCGAGGAACTGATCGGTCGCGACACGGTCACCACCCTGCCAGCGGCGACCTTGTCAGCGTTCGAAGACCACGGGCACGTCGCAGAGACGCTGACGCGAGGGGTCGATGACGCTGCGAGCCGCCTCCGCGATCTTGCAGAGGCCGGTGTCGACCTGGAGAGCCTGACCGCTGAGCTCGAGCGCGACGGCGTGGCCCGATTCGGGCACTCGGTCGACGCAGTCGTCCAACTCATCGAGTCGCGCGGTCAGCGCGCGTTAGCGGCCTGAAGCAATGCATCTGTTACGCCGATCAGCACCTACTGGGTCGAGCTTCCCGCTCGCCTCGATTGAAGGAGGACGACGCATGAACCGTTACCCACAGAAACGGGCCGAGCCGAGCTCCTGGTGGCCCCTCGTCTCGATGGCTCTCGGTGCCTTGGGGAGTTACGCGCTTCTGGTAGTCCACCTCGCACTCGAGGCGGCCGGCCGGAGGCCGTGGATGTGGACGCTAATGGCTGTTCCCGGTGCGTTCTTCTTCGCCGCCGCGCTGACATTCGCAATTGGATCTGGTGTCCCCGTCAAGGAGCGGCTTGCAACGATTCCAGCCGCCCTGCTCGGTTACTCGCCGCGCGGCCCCCGCGTTTAGGGCGCGCGGACGGCCGGCTCGGCGCTTCGAGCCACTCCCGTCCGCGGGACTGACGGCGGCTCGTGTCGCTCGACGGGTCGCACGAGCGCGGCGAGGACGCGTGCGGAGTCCCGAATCGGCCGGAACGAGCTCCGCTCGCCTCCGTAAATCGCCTGAATCGGCACCCACGCGACGTCGAGGCCATCGACGAGAGCGGCCTTGAGCTGCCTGCTCTCGGCCTCGTAGCCATCGCCCGGGAGTGGAAGATCGAGCGCGCGCCCACGTAGAAGCCGCATGCCAGACTGCGTGTCGCGCACGGGTCGGCCCGTTGCCAGCTCGAGCACTCGTTGGCTGACCAGATTCGCGAGCCGGCGCTGCCACGGCATCGCAGCGAGGTCGGCAAATCGGTCGCCGATCACGAGCTCGGCTGTCGAGCCGGCGGCGACGAACGCGGGGAGCGCCGCCGGCCCGTGCTGACCATCGGCGTCGATGAGGACGAGCGCCTCGGGACGAGGGCTCCGCTTCAGCGCTGCCGCAATGCCTGTGCGAAGGGCTGCACCCTTTCCGCGCCGCTCGCGATGTCGGACGAGCTCAACTCCCGATTGCGTGGCGATTCGCTGCAGCTCGCCGGCGACGCGCGGATTCGATCCGTCGTCGACGATCGTCAGGCCGTGGACGTGGCCGAGCAGCTCCTGGATGAGCGACCACTCTGGGACGTCGTCGTAGCTGGGCATGACTGCCCAGATGCGCATCGGATCGAGCGCGACAGTCACTGTGGGCTCCGCAGCGCGTTGGCGCCACGTGCCGCCTGCGCGACGAGCGAGCGGGCTGCGAGTGCGCTTCCGTATCCGAGGGCGATGCCGGCGATGACGTCGAGCGGGAAGTGGGCGCCGAAGACCACGCGCGTGACCGCGTTCAGCGCAACGTAGGCGACAAGAAGACCGCGAAGCCTGGGGACAGCGAACCACGCCGAGGCTGCGAGTGCGGTGATCACGGCCATGTGGCCGCTCGGGAACGACTCGATCGCAGCCCAGTCACGCCCGTAGGCGAGCGCGATCTCCGCCGGCTCGAAAACTTCGGACGGCCGGGGCCGGTCGTAGACCGCATACAAGGCCTGGAGCAGACCCAGAGCGAGCGAGACGGAGACGAGCTCGAGCGCGAGCAGGCCGCCGAGCAGGCGAGGTCGCGTCAGAAGCGCCGCGGCGAGGATCGCCGAGGCAAGAAGCGCGTAGTTGCGTGCCGGCTCCTCCAGCAGCTCGAACAAGAGCTCCGGTCCCGGGCCGAGAGCGTTCACCCAGCGGAAGAGCGTCTCGTCGACACGTTGAAGATCGGTGCCGGCGGTGAGCAGCCCGGTCGTGAGCACGAGCGCGTACAAGGCGGCCAGGGATCCTGTCCAGCGGAGAGCCCAGAGAGCGCTCGACAGCGCCGGCCGGAGGCATACCCCTACGAGCGGCACCAGACCTACGAGCGTGACAGCGCCGCCGAGGAAGAACAGCGCGCGATAACTCCCGGTTACGGCGATCAGGCCTCCGGCGAGCGGCAGGGCGACGGCCGAGGCGATCGCCCGAACCGAGAAGAAGAGCGCCGTGTACGCCCCGGCCTCTCCGGGTGGAATCAGCGACGCGAGGACGGGGAAGCCGGCGGTCGAGACGATCCCGAAGCCCGCGGCTGCCGCGACGAGCGCGGGCGCGGAAACGATGAGATTCGTGCTCAGCGGAACCGCGACGAGCCCGCTCCCCATCAGGGCGACGCCGGCGAACAGCATCGGCCGAAGCTGTTCCGGGCGCTTCAGCCGCCCGGAACCGAACACCGCAGCGGCCGTGACGAGGCCGAACCCGGCTAGGACGAAAGCGGCCCGCGCCGGCGTCAATCCGAGCACATGCTCTGCATAGAGGACGAAGAAGGCCGGAAGCGCCGCGTAGCCGAGGACCCACAGGACCTCGGCCAACAGCAGCGACCGCACCCCCGGGCGCGTCGCGGCCACGACGTAGTGGCGGAGCGGGCGGCCCTCGTCTGTCTCCGGCGCGGACGCGTCAGGCTCTGCTACTCGGGCCAATGTCGGCAGCGCGAGCAGCGGCAGCAGGACCGCTGCGACCGCGAACGGCGCCCAGAGCGCGAGTCCCGTGAGAGCGCCGCCGGCAGCCAGGCCGAGCAGACCGCCGACGAGCAGCGCAAGCTCTTGGGCGCTCGTCGCCCGGGCTCGTTCGCCGCTGGGAAAGAGCTCCGCAACGAGCGCCCGATGCGCGGTCGTGATCGCGTTCAAGCCGGTGTAGACCGTCGTGGCGAAGACCGCGAGCACGAGATAGGAGGAGGACGAGCCAAGCGCAATCGCCATCAGCCCGCCGGCCGCCAGCGCGCTCCCGCCGAGCACGAACGGCAGCCGTCCACCGGCTCCCCGCGCCCGCCTTCGGTCGCTCCAGTAGCCGACGACGAGGGGCACGAGAAAGCCGGCGCCCGCGTTCACGAGCATCACGAGGCCGATCAGCCCGGGTGCGTTCTCGATCCGGTCGAGCAGCACGGGCAGGTACGTGGTCGTCACTGCGCGCCCCACGCCCGCGCCGACCGCGGCCGCCGCGAAGGCGACCAGATAGACGCTCCCGCGCCCGACGCGCACGCCGCCGACAGATCGACTCCCGGTGAGAGCGATCGAGCTCATCGTTCCGGCGCGACGATTCGCAGGGCGCCGGGGCGGATCGTCAGGTCGACGGTGCCCGAGCCGATGTCGAGCGTGTCGGCGATCACGGGCGAGCCTGCCGTGGCAACCCGGACCCGGTGCGCGCGCCGGCGCGTGACCGTGCGCGGGTCTCGACCGCGACGGAGCGCCGCCAGCGAGGCCACGGTGTCGAGTCGCCCGCGCGTATGGACGGCGACGACGTCGATCAGGCCGTCGGAGGGATCTGCATCGGGCGCCACCGCGAGGCGCGGGCCGTAGAAGGGGAGGTTGGCGGCGAAGAGCTGACCGAGCGCCGCGAGCTCGGCCTCCCCGTCCAGCTCGAGCGCCATGCGAACGGGGTGGAACTCCGCGATCGCGGCGATTCCCGCGCCGACGGCGGCGCGCATGTCCGTGGAGTTGAGGCCGCCGTAGCGGGCGCGCGCAAGAGCGTGGAAGCCGATGCTGACACCCTCGACCACAACCGCCCTGCGCTGGGCGCTGCGCGCCTCGATCGCGTCGAGCAACCGGGCACGGCCGCGAACGGCGAGCCGCGCCGCCGCCGCCAGGTCGACCGGGAGGGCGAGCGACCGAGCGATGTTGTTCGCGCCTCCGACGGGCAGAAGGGCGATCTCGGCACCGAGCATCGGCAGGTTGGCGAGCCCGTGGACGGTCCCGTCTCCGCCGAGCAGGACGAGGCGCCGTTCAGGATCCGCCGCGACGGCTGCGAGCTCTGCCGCGCTCTCGGTCACGCGAAGCTCGACTCTCGCCCCCTCGGCGCGAAGCGCGAACGCAAGCTGCGAGGCGAGGCCGGGCTGCCGCCGCACGCCCGAGGCGTTCGCGTTGACGACCAGGATAAGCTCGCCCGCGTGTGACAGATGAGCGACTGAAGCCGCCTGGAGAGATGTTGCTGTCATCGCGAGCCGGCCTCGGCAAGCTCGAGCCTCGGGGGCGCCAGCACCTCGAGGCAATCGATGGCGCTCCGCACCGCCGACTCGTCGAAGAGGTAGGGAACCGCGTTCGGAATCCTCATTCCGGACTCGTCGAGTGCTCGGATTCCCGATGCCGCTTCGAGCAGGTAGCGGATCGCGATCTGGTGGGAGACGACCAGAGCGACGGCACCCGGGCGCTCGACGAGCCGGCGCAACGCCTCGGCATAGCGGCGTGCTGCGTCGTCCAGGCTCTCGCCCATCGGGAACGGCTCGTTACGAGCGTGGTTCTCCTTCCACGCCCAGTAGGCGCGGATTGGCGCACCATCCAGTGCGCCAAGCCGCACCTCGTCGAGGCCGGGCGCAACGACGAACGGGACGTCTCGGCCTCGCAGTGCGAGCTCGGCCGTTTCGCGGGTGCGTGGGAGGCGGGTGTGGACGGCCAGCTCGATCTCGAGGTTGCGGATCTGGTCGCCGAGCCGCTCTGCCTGCTCTCTGCCGCGCGGCGAGAGCCCGACCGGCCGCGAGGGATCGCTGGTCACCACGTTGGCAACGTTCATCGAGGACTCGGCATGGCGGGCGAAGACGAACAGCCGCATCGCTCATACCGCCTCGTCCAGCGCCACATCGATCTGCTGGAGCGTGTCGGTGAGCAGGTTGTCCTGGCGCTCGACGAGGCCGAGCGTCCTGATCGCCTCGAGCGACCTGTGAATCAGAACGAGTTCACGAAAGCCGAGCTTCAGCTCGATTGTGTGGTCGTTGCTAGCGGCCCACGAGGATTTGGCCGGTGTCCCCCTCGTGACGAGCCGCAGGCGGGGACGTGACGCCTTCTCACTTTCTCGACGCGGAAGGGTTTCGAGGCTGCTCATGCCGCTTGCGCCGGCGCGAGCGCCAATGCCGGGCGGCTGATGCTTTCGACGTCTTCGGCGCTCTGCTTAGCCGCCGCCAGCTCGCTCTCGTGGGCAACGGACCACTCGTACAGCCCCATCAGTGGCTCTGTTAGCTGCCACCCGAGCGGCGTGAGCGTGTACTCGACCCGTACCGGGATGTCCGCGTAGACATGACGCGAGACGATGCCGCTTCGCTCGAGCTTGCGCAGCGTCGAGGTCAGCACCTTCTTCGACAGGCCGGGGATGTTGTCGACCAGCCGGGCATGACGACGCATCCCGCTCGCGAGGAGAAAGATGATGTCGACGCTCCACTTCGGTTCGAGGAGCGCGAGCGCCTCGCGGGTGCGCCCGATCATCTCGAAGTCCTCGAGCCGCGCGCGCTTCCGCTCTACCCGCGGCAGGCTCGCGAGCCCGGGCGGATACGACTGTTCGTTGACTGGCATCTGCAGTCCCTCCTTCATCGGGTCGGTTCTTCGGACCGACCAGCGCTGACGTGTGTGTGGCTTGCCGCAGCCTCGGCCCAGGAGGCGAGGAGCGTCTCGTCGTAGGGCACGCCTCTGAAGGCGGCGTGCGCGTACGGGTGGTAGAAGACGTCGAGCGCCTCGTCGGGCTCGGCGTCGAGCTCGAAGTAGGCGCCCGTCCGCTCGTCGGAGACTGAGACGGTCAGCTCGTTTGTGGCCTCGTGCCAGAAGAGCATGACCTCGAGGCCGTCGGTCGCCCTGTGTGCGAGCTCTCGAAACGGATGCTGCGTCTCGTCGTTGCCGTTCATGCTGGCTCCTTTCCTCTGGGATGAGCCGCTTTTCTCAATCAGCCGACGATTGCACCCCGGCGCGCTTATGTCTCTGCGGGCAGCCGCCCAATCGAACGCTCGCTAGCGGGCTTTTCGAGGTACCGCTAGCTTCATTGCGGGCGTGTCTTTTCTCAGCGACGCTGGGCCTGTGGTTTTGCGCTGCCTGATCGTCGACGACAACGAGGCATTCCTGGGCTCGGCTTCACGCCTGCTCGAATCTCAGGGATTGAAGGTTGTCGGACGCGCCTCCTCTGGAGACGAGGCGCTGCAGCTCGCCCAGACTCTCCAGCCGGACGTTGCCCTCGTCGATGTCCAGCTCGGCGAGGAGGACGGCCTGGAGGTGACGCGACAGCTGACCGCAGAGGCTCGGCTGACGCCGGTCGTCTTGATCTCGACCCATTCGCAGGACGAGCTGGCCGAACTCATCGCGGACACCCCGGCCGTCGGCTTCCTGCCGAAGACAGCGCTCAGCGCCGCTGCGATCGCCGATCTGCTCGGCCAGCGCTAGCGCGCTTCGAGGAAGGTCAGGACCGCCAGCACACGCCGGTGGTCATCCTCGACCTCCGGCAGATTCAGTTTCGCGAGGATGCTGCGTACGTGCTTCTCGATAGCGCCTTCCGTGACCCAGAGACGTTGGGCGATGCCGCTGTTGGAGCGGCCTTCCGCCATCAGGGCGAGCACCTCTCGCTCTCTCGGCGTTAATTCCGCCAGTGGATCGTCCCGTCGTCGCTGGGCGACCAGCTCCTGGACCAAGGCCGGATCGACCACGGAGCCGCCGCGAGCGATCCGTTCCAGCGCATCGATGAAGTCAGCTGCGTTCATGACCCGGCTCTTGAGCAGGTAGCCAATGCGCTCGCCGTTTTCCAGCAAATCCATTGCCTCCTCGATCTCGACGTGCGCCGAGAGGAGGAGAATCCCGATCTCGGGAAACGCGGCGCGAATCGCGCGCGCAGCCTCGAGCCCTTCCGCCGTCTGTGTTGGCGGCATCCGGATATCGACCACGACCAGTTCCGGGCCCTCCTTGCGGACGAGGTCCTCCAGCGCCTTGGCATCGCCGGCCTGGCCAACGACCTCGAACCCCGCCCCGCCCAAGAGGCTGGCGATCCCCTCCCGCAAGAGCACATCGTCGTCGGCTAAGACCACGCGGCCACCGGCCATTTCCTGTTGAGCTTACGCCGACTCGGCTCCGGCGGAGCTTGCGCCGGGTCGACATCGCAGGCGGCCGGTGTGATCATGAATCCCGTGACCGCCAGTCACGCCGCCAGTGCCGAGAGGGGCGGGTTCGGCGCCTATCTCCATGCGGCGCTCGACGCCGTCGTCGTTGCCGATGCCTCGGGATGCGTGGTCGAGTTCAACCCGGCCGCCGAGCGGATCTTCGGCTACACCCGAGAGGAGGCCATCGGTCGCACGCTGGCAGAGCTGATCGTGCCACCTTCGCTGCGCGAGCGTCACACGAAAGCGTTCGCACGCTTCATCGAGACCGGCGAAGCAAGGCTGCTCGGGCAGCGGATCGAGCTCACGGGCATGCGCGCCGACGGAAGCGAGTTTCCCGTGGAGCTCGCGCTGAGCCGAGTCGAGGGCGAGCCGCTGCTCATCTGCGGAGCGTTGCGCGACCTCTCCGATGCCAAGCGGTCAGAGGACGATCTTCGCCGCCTCGCCGCCGAGCAGGCGGCCCTCCGACGGGTGGCGATACTCGTCGCCCGTGAGGCGACACCCGCCGACGTCTTCGCCGCCCTCGCGGAAGAAGTCGCCCGCCTCCTGGACGTTCCGCTGATCGAGACGGCCCGCTACGAGCCGGATGGAACCGCCACCGTGATCGGCGCTTGGGGCGACCCTTCCTTCCCGGTCGGCAGCAATTGGACGCTCGACGGCACCAGCATCACGGCGTCCGTCCTGCAGACCGGCCGGCCCGCGAGGATCGACGACTACTCGGACCTCTCCGGCACGATCGCCGAGGCCGCGCGGAAGGCGGGTTTCCGTTCGGCGGTCGGGGTGCCGATCGTCGTCAAGGGCAGAACCTGGGGAACGATTTACGCGGTTTCGACGGAGCTGAAGCCGCTGCCCCCTGACACCGAGGAGCGGCTCGCGGGTTTCACGGAGCTCGTCGGAACCGCGATCGCGAATACGGAGGCACGTGACGAGCTGCGCAAGAGCGAGGAGCTGTACCGGAGGGCGATCACACAGGCCGGCGCCGTCCCCTACCTTTACGACTACGCCGAAGACCACTACACCTTCATAGGCGAAGGAATCGAGGAGCTCACGGGCTATACCTCCGCCGAGTTCACGCCCAACACCTGGGGAGACCTAATCGAGGAAACCATCCTCCTGGGCGACCAGGCGGGGCTCACAAACGACGAGGCCGTCCGCCGGACACGCTCGGGCGAATTCCCACGCTGGCGGTGCGACCAGCGCATCAGGACGCGCGACGGCGAGAGCCGCTGGGTCTCGGACGCTTCGGTCGAGATCATGGGCCGGGACGGCCGCTCGATCGGCGCGATCGGAATCCTCCAGGACATCACCGATCGCAAGCGCACGGAGAAGGAGGTCAGCCGCCTCGCCGACGAGCACGCGGCGCTCCGACGGGTAGCGACGCTCGTTGCCGAGCAGGCGTCGCCGACCGAGGTTTTCGCCGCCGTCGCCGATGAGGTCTGCCGGACGTTGGACGTCCCGCTGATCGAGATGTCCCGCTACGAGGCGGACGGCACGGTCGCCGTGGTCGGCGCCGCCGGCGAGCATCCTTTCCAGGCCGGCACGCAATGGCCACTGGACGGCCCGACTGTCTCATCGCTCGTTTTGCAGACCGGGCGTCCCGCCAAGGTCGATTACGAGGACCTCCCGGGAACGATCGCCGCGGCCGCTCGGCAGGGAGGCCTCCGGACCGGACTCGGTGTTCCGATCGTGGTCGACGGCGCGATCTGGGGCGTGATCGCGACGGCCTCGACCGCTGAGCAGCCGCTCCCGAACGACACGGAGGCTCGGCTCGCCGACTTCACCGAGCTCGTCGCGACCGCCATCTCGAACACGCAGGCGCGCGATGAGCTGCGGCATCTCGCACACGAGCAGGCAGCGCTGCGAGGCGTGGCAACGCTGATCGCCGGGCAAGCGACGCCGCAAGAAGTCTTCGCCGCAGTGGCGAAGGAAGTCGCCCACGTCTTGAACGTCCCGCTGACCGCTGTCGTCCGCTACGGGCCGCAGCGGGTCGCGACACAGGTCGGCGTCTGGGGCCGCGAGAACCCGTTCCCGGTCGGCACGTCGTGGACGCTGGATGAGCAGAGCGTCTCCGGCTTGGTGTTCCGTACCGGTCGAGCGGCTCGTGTGAATGACTACTCCGAAGTCCCGGGCCCGATCTCCACTGCGCTAGCTCGCGAGGCCGGTATCCACACAGCGGTCGGCGTTCCGATCCTGGTCGATGGCAGCCCGTGGGGAGTGATGATGGCACTCTCAACCGAACGGCAGGAATTGCCGGGCGACACCGAGACTCGCCTGGCCGCCTTCACGGCGCTGATCGCTACGGCGATCTCGAACATCCAGGCACGCGACGATCTGCGCGACCTCGCCGACGAGCAAGCAGCGCTGCGCCGGGTGGCGACCCTAGTGGCTCGTGGGACCGACTCGGCCGCAGTGTTCGACGCGGTCTGCGCGGAGACCGGCGAGCTGATCGGCGCCACCAGCGTAAATCTGGCCCACTTCACCCCAGACGGCTTCAACTTGACCACGGCCGGCTGGAGCCTGCGCGATACGCACGTACCGACCGGGACGCGGCTTCCGATCCGCGCCGACACGATCAACGGCCTGATCCAGCGGACCGTCGCCCCCGCTCGCTTCGACAGCTACGAAGAGAGCTCGGGCGAGCTGGCGACCGTGATCCGGCAACGTGGGATCCGCTCCGAGATCGGCGCTCCGGTGATCGTCGAAGGAAAGGTTTGGGGGGCGCTGATCGCCGGGACAGACAGCGATGAGCTGCTGCCTGCGGGTGCGGAGCTGCGAGTGGCGAGCTTCGCGGAGCTGATCGCGACCGCAATCTCAAACGCCACCACCCGCTCAGAACTGATTGCCTCGCGCGCCCGAATCGTCGCCGCGAGCGACGAGGCGCGACGACGGATTGAGCGAAACCTTCACGACGGGACCCAGCAACGGCTCGTCGGGCTCGGATTGGATCTGCAAGCCGTGCGCACGAGCATCCCCGCTGAGCTGGACGCTCACTCAGGGCTCAAACGCATTGAACGCGAGCTCGAGGCAGTGCTCGAAGACGTCAGAGAGCTGTCGCGGGGTCTACATCCGGCGCTGCTCTCCAGAGGAGGGCTGGGTCCCTCCTTGAGGGCCCTCGCACGAAAATCCCCGATCAAGGTCGACTTGGCCGTCGACGTGGAGAAACGACCGATGGAGTCGATCGAGACTGCCGCCTACTACGTCGTCTCGGAAGCGCTCACAAACGCCGCCAAGCATTCGCAAGCATCCCAGGTCTCGGTCGCCGTCGCCACCGCCGACAACGTGCTCCGCGTCACGATCGAAGACGACGGCATCGGCGGCGCCGAAGCAAGCGCGGGATCGGGTCTCATAGGTCTGATCGACCGGGTCGAGGCTCTCGGCGGACGCTTCGCGCTCGACAGCCCGGCCAACGAAGGAACCACTATCTCGATCGAGCTCCCGCTTGTCGTCCAGCTGGAGGGCGACGCTGCGCGGAGGACCGAAGCAAGTCCTTCGACGCTCGAGGACGGCGTCGCGCTGCATACACACGGCTCGGAGCTCGGGGACGTCAGAACTGTGCTCGCAGCGGTCGGTAGCGTCGTCGATGCTCTCTACGTCGTCGACGCGCAAGGGCGCATCAGCTTCTTGAACGCCGAAGCCCTCCGTATCCTCGGCTACGAAGACGAGCGGCAACTGCTCGGCCGACCAAGCCACGACACCATCCACTACCTGCGACGCGACGGAACGCCGTTCCCAGCAGCGGAATGCCCGCTCCTCCGCCCCCGGGTGACGGGAGAGACGGTCCGAGTCGAAGAGGACTGGTTCGTCCGGCAGGACCGATCGCTGGTGCCGGTGGCCTACTCGTCAGCCCCAATATCGCTGCCAGACGGGCGCGGCGCCGTAGTGTCGTTTCGGGAAGCGGTCTGAGATTCGTAGGGCCGAAGGAGCGCCGACGTTCGTTACTCCTTGGGGCTGCCCCCAGTCGGGGATCGGTCCTAGCGACACTTGGTCGCTCCAAGTGCGCCGGGAGTGTTGCCTACTAGGCTAATTCTGTGGCCCTACTCGTGGCCCAAACGTCGTCCGGCCGATCGGCTCAACCATACCGATCGGCAGCGGCTGCGAGGCTAAAAGCACCTGCAAATGACGTTATTCGGAGCCGTTCGTCGTGGCGCGTTGGTGCGCCTGACTCGGCCTGTCACGCCGGAGGTCGCGGGTTCGAGTCCCGTCGCTCCCGTCTCTCAAACCCCCGGCGCGAAAAATCCCGCAGCTCCGCGCAGTACACGCCCAAACGTGGCCACGCGCTGCGCGGGCTGTCGCGGCCAGTCCTGCGTGGCACGCCGTGCGCAAACGGCGGCGACCGCGAATCGCCGCTCTCTGAGGCTGGTTGCTCAGCCGATCACGGGAGTCGCCCGGCTGGCAGCCGGAGCGGGACGTTGCGGAAGAGCACCCAAAGCCCAATGTCGTAGACGCTCTTGAGCGTGCCGGCGATGAGAAAGGGCGCCCCGAGGCCGATGCGAAGCGCGGCCGCGGCGAGGAGCGGCGCGATGGGCCGCGTCAGGGTGCGGGCGGTGTTGGTGTAGGCAACGGCGGCCGTCCGCTCGCTCGGGTCGACGACGGCAACGACGTAGGCCTGCCGGGTGGGAACGTCCATCTGGGAGAGGGCGAAACGCGCGAGCAGGAGTCCGATCGCGGTGGCCAGGTTGGGTGCGAAGGCGACGGCGGCGAGCAGGACGTTGGAGGGCAGGTGGGTGAAGACCATCGTGCGGAGGAGGCCGAGTCGTGCGGCGATGCAAACGGCTGCCTGGAAGGAGAGCGCCTGCAGGATCCCGATCGAGAAGAAGAGGACCGCGAGCGTGTGCGGTGAGGCGTCGTATTTGCGCGTGAAGAGGTAGGCGATGAAGGTCTGGGGTACGAAGCCGCCGCCGAGGCTGTCGAGCGCGAAGAGGCCGCTCAGCCGGGCCACGATGCCTCGGGAGCGATGCAGCGGCGGGCGTGGCTCGGGCGTGAGCTCGTGGCCAACTTCGACCGCTGCTGACAGGCGGTGGGTGGCGACGAGCCCGGCCGCCGCGGCGATCGGGTAGAGAAGCAGCCACTCTGGCGAGGAACCGGCGAGGGCGATCAGGGCGCCTGCCGAGCCGGCGAGCGTGGCGACCGTGTTGTAGGTGCCGAAGAGCCGTGTCGGATCCTCCTCAGTGGCATGCGGGAGCATCGCCTGCTCGAGCGAGGTGAACGGCCCCG
>JBKPFE010000347.1:0-2386 GCA_046728705.1 Actinomycetota bacterium | reverse complement strand
CCGATCAGCTTTGGTCCTCCGCGTGCCCCGGTCGTCTGTAGCCGGACAGTGACGAGTCCGTCGGTCTGGACGGTCCGGTCGACGAGGAAGTCCGTGCTCGGATCGACCGAGGCGGGGTCGATTCCGAGGTACCTGAGCAGGGCGGGCGTGGCGACGTAAAGTCGCGATCGGGTGATGTAGCAGCCCGATGCAGGCGTGCAGAAGTAGCTCCCTGGCGCGCTCTCAGGGTTGTCGACTTTCCGTACGAGGACTTCCGTGCGAAGGATTCGCAAGCTGCCTTCTGGCCGGGGCCGTTCGCCCGGTTGGTAGGCGTTCTGGAGCGGGATCACGGCCGCGTCGTCGAGATCTGCCGCGAGTTGGCGGACGCGGGCAGCCATGCGCTCCAGCTCGGCGGGCGCCTGGATCGCGACGCCCTCCGGACCGTCCGTTGCACCGGTGTACACGCGAATCTGCCGGTCGGACAGGTTGGGCGGCTCGCCGGCTGCCTTCCCCTCCTCGGCCGCCGCGATGATGACAACCGTCGCGGCGATGCCGAGGGCGAGGGTGATGGCTGCAAGTGCCGCTCCCGAGCGGGCTTGGTAGCGGGCGAGGTCTCGTAGCGCCAAGCGCACGGCGATCGGTGAGTACCCGGCCGCCCGGGCGAAGAGGCGAATCGCCAGTGGGGCCAGGAGCAGCGTGCCGAGAATCGTCGCCAGGATCCCGGCGATGATCAGCGGCCGGGTGGTCCGGTCTGAGAACACGAGGCTGCCGATTCCCGCCGCGATCAACACGACGGCGCCGATTGCCGAGCGGTGTGCGGGTTTCGGCCTGGGCGGTCGCGCCGAGAGGGCGAGCGTGACCGGGACACGGGCCACTGCTCGGCCCGGCCACCAGGCGGCGGCGGTCGACCCGAGGACAGCGACGAGGACGATTGATCCCAGGAGCATCCACGGCAGGCTGAGCCGGTCGATGCGATGGTTGAGCGCGGGCTCGAGAGTCGGGACGACCGCGAGCCAGAGTGCGAGACCGACGACTGTCCCGATCAGTGCTCCGATCGCCCCGACGACTGCGCCGTTCCACAGCAGTACGAGGCGAAGATGCTTCTCGGTCGCGCCAACCGCAGCGAGCATGCCGAGCTGGCGGAGCCGCCGCTGAGCGATGACGGCGAAGCCGGCTGCCGCAATCAGCGAAGCCAGAAGCAGGAACACGGTGGCCACGGAGAACATCGCCAACTCGGGTGCCGGCCCGTCGTCGTCCTGGGTCTTGGAGCCCACGAAGGCGGACCGGTCGCCCTGCGCTTCCATGAACGCGTCGACCGACGCGCCGTCGGAGTCGACCAAGACCGTGACGGTGTCCAATGCTCCCGCAGACGAGGGGGAGACGAGAGCGAACTCGTCACCTAGATCACGTGGGTTCTCGACGATGCCGACGACGGTCCGGGAGTGGCCGTCGAGGGACAGCGTCTTCCCGATCTCGAGCCCGAGGAGCGTGGCCACGCCGTTGGTGACGGCGACCTGGTTGGTGCCTTCCGGGTAGCTCCCTCGGCGGAGCGAGAGCAGCTCACCGCCGTAGGCGCCGTTCGGCTCCTGGGCCCGGTACTCCACCGTGTCTACGCCCCCGGGGATCGCCAGGGTGCGGTGGCCGATGACGTCGATCGTCCCGAACCGTTCCTTCGCGGCGGCGAGACTCGCCTCCAGCTTGCGCGGATCGAAGCCGTCCAACTCGAGTAGGTGATTGGCCGAACCGAACTCGGCGTCGTTCGCAGGACGGGAGTTGTAGGCGATCGTGACGCTGGCGATCGCGGCCGCGATCGCGACGGTGAGGAGCGTTACCACCAGGATCTGCTGGCGCCACTCGCGGCGGAACATCCGCCAGGCCCAGCGGACGAGCGCACGCCGGGCAGCGACGCCGCCGTTCGCCGGCCCGCGTAGCGCTGAGGGGTGAGCGAGCGTCGTCATCGCCGCTCACCTACCGCGAGGAGCGACTCCGGGCCGGGAGGCGCGACAGTCTGGTCGACGACGTGGCCGTCGCGCAGGAAGACGACGCGATCGGCCCACGAGGCCAGTTGCGCCTCGTGCGTGACGACGACACCCGCGATGCCCCGCTTCGTGGCGGCGCGCAACAGTCGCATGACCGCCTCGCCGTTTACGGAGTCCAGAGCGCCGGTCGGCTCGTCCGCGAGCAGCAGCCCGCGCTCGCCCACGATCGCTCGGGCGATCGCAGCCCGTTGGCGCTCGCCGCCCGACAGCTCGTCCGGATAGCGATGGGCGAGGTCCGCCACGTCGAGCTCCTCCATCGCCTCGAGGCCCGTCGCGCGTGCGGCTTTGGCGCGGGTGCCGTCGAGCTCGAGGGGCAGAGTGACGTTCTCGACCGCGGTCAGCCCCGGGAGCAGGTTGAAATCCTGGAA
>JBKPFE010000063.1:0-2250 GCA_046728705.1 Actinomycetota bacterium | reverse complement strand
TGGGGCGCAGGAGCCTCCAAGTGGTTCGCGTTCGGGACGACGACACGCGAGCAGAGCCGCAACCGCCGCGGCGTCTTCCGCGGCCAGGCGCTGCAGAGGGTCAGGCGTCGCCGGATCCGCGCGGCAGGGGGACGGTGCGAGCGCTGCGGTCGTAGCGATCTTCCGCTCGTGCTCCACCATCTCGGTGAGCTCGACGATTACCAATCCACGCTCGTGCTCTGCGAGCGTTGTCACCGACAAGAGCATCGACGCGCATGAAGCCCGGCCCAGCGTCGGTAGGCGGGCGACGCCCGCAGCCGCTCCGCTGAGGACGCAGCCCGAACTCGGCCTCTAACATCGCCTGTTGCCGTGTCGAGGGTAAAGGTCGCAGTCCTCAGCGACGCGAGCGCGCCGTCTCTGGTGCTTGCACTCCTCCCTGCGTTTGCAGCCGCTGTCGGAATTCCCCGAGAGGACGAGCGGCGGCTCGGCGCAGTCGTCGAGCAGCTCGTCAGCTTCACGCTTGACAACGCCTACCCGGACGACGACCTCGGCGAGATCGAGGTTACGCTCGAGTCGGGCGACGGATCGGTCCAGGTCGCCGTGCACGACTGGGGCCTGCCGCTGACGAGCGCTGGAGGGGACTTCGGGCCGCTGCCCGAATCGCTCGCCGCTCTCGCTCCTGACGCCCGCAACGTGCTGCTGATGAACCTGGGTTCGGACGGCAAGCGGCTGGCGGCAGAAGTGACCGTCCGCTCAGGTGACGACGGACAGGCGAGGCGGCACCACATCGAGGCTGCGCCCAGGCGCGCACAGGCGGGGGTAGAAACTCCCGACGCGATCGAGGTGAGGACCGCTACGCCCGAGGACGGCGAGGCGATCGCCAAGCTCCTCTACGAGAACTACCACCTGAGCTATGTGCACGCCGACTTCTACCGGCCGCGGTACTTGATGGCGGCGCTCGAGTCGGGCGAGTTGCTGTCGACGATCGCCGTCCACGAGGGGCGAGTAATCGGGCATCACGCGCTGATGCCGCACGCTGGTGTCCCCTCGGCTGAGACGGGCGCCGCAGTCGTCCACTCCGCCTATCGAGGCCTCGGTGTCTTCGGCCGGCTGTTCGAGCACACGCTCGACGCGGCAACAGAGCGCGGCCTCGCTTCGGTCTTCGGGGATGCCGTCACCATCCATCCCTTCAGCCAGCGCGCCGAGCGCTCCCACGGTTACCGTGAGACGGCGCTTCAGCTTGGCATGATCCCGGCGCAGACGACGATGCGCGGCTTCGGCGGCGAGGGACCGACACGACGAACGGCCACGCTCCGCTCCTACCGGCCTTTCGAGGCACACCCGCGGCAAGCGGCGCTGCCGGCCCCCTACCGCGAGCTGCTCGAGAGCGTCTACGCCAACGTCGGCCTTTCAATCGAGCCTCGCACCGAGCCAACTCCGTTTGCGGGCGAGGCTGCGACGGCCAACGTCGACGAGTCGCGCTCCCTCGGCTTCCTGCGGGTCCAGCGCTGGGACGGAGAAACCAGCTCGGCCCTGAAGGGGGCTGTGCGCCACCTGCTCTCGCGGCATGTCGATGTCGTCTACGCCGACGTCGACCTGGTGGCGGTGGCCGATGTGAACGCGGCGACGGCCGAGCTGAACGAGCTCGGCTTCTTCGCCGCGGGCCTTGTGCTTCACGGGCTGGACGGCCACGACCACCTCCGGCTGCAGCTGCTCGATTCCGAGGACATCGAGCTCGACGACGTTGTCTGCGACTCGTCGTTCACAGAGGCGCTGAGGCGACGGGTACTGGTGGACAAGGCCCGCGTCGGGTGATGAGGTGGCCCTCCCACAAGCTCGACCGCGGTCGCCTCTCGGGATTGCGCTGCGCGGCCGCCTGGGTTACGACCCTACCGCCTGGCGCGTCAACGATTCGAA
This sequence comes from Actinomycetota bacterium, assembly GCA_046728705.1. GTDB lineage: Bacteria > Actinomycetota > Thermoleophilia > Gaiellales > Gaiellaceae > JACDAN01. The sequence continues at coordinate 354 of JBKPFE010000063.1, read as the reverse complement.
CGTCGGTAGGTGGTGCAGCGTGCACCTCTTGGTGACCGGCGGAAGCGGTGTCCTCGGCCGAGCCACGATTCCGCTCCTGCGCGCACAGGGTCACGAGACCGACTCACCGGCGCCGGCGCAGCTCGACTTGTTCGACCCCGTTGCGGTCGCGCGAGCGGTCGACGACGCTGCGGGGATCCTGCACCTTGCGACCCGGATTCCGCCACGCGAGCGGGCAAGCGAGCGTGAAGCCTGGCGAGGGAACGACCGTTTGCGCGCGGACGCGTCCCGGCTCCTCGTCGACGCCGCGCTCGCCGCGGAGACCGAGGTGTACGTTCAGCCGAGCATCACTTTCCTCTATCCGGCGGAGGGATT
>JBKPFE010000355.1:0-2421 GCA_046728705.1 Actinomycetota bacterium | reverse complement strand
ATCTCGTTGACCTCGCCGATCCGCTCCGCCATCTGCGCGCGCGTGAAGCCCTCCGGGAAGATGATCTTGAGGGGCTTCGGCGCCACGGGGACCGGCGCCGGCGGCGGGGCGGCCTCCTCACCACCGCCCAGGACCGCCATCGCCGAGCCCACGAGGAGAGCGACCAGCCCGAGCACGAGGCCGAGCGCGACTGCGCGCCGCACGAGGATACGGCGGCGGGACGGCTTCGTGCGGTGCCGCGTCGGCCGGCTCAGCGTTGTCGGTTCTTCGACCATTCCAGATAGCTCGTCAGCAAATGCGCCGCCGCCCGGGCGTCCTCGTCACCCCCGGGCCCGGCGAGCGTGGTCGTGAATCGTTCGTCGTACCGCTCGACCGGCACATCGAGGACAGACTCGAGCGCCTGGGCGAATCGCTCCGTCTCCTCGGCCTGCTCACCCCGTTCCCCGCGGAGCGTAAGCGGCAAACCGACGACGACACGTTCCACCTCTTCGGCGCGGACGAGCTCGGCGAGCTCCTTCATGCCGATCTCGCTTGCCGCACGCTCGACGACGCGGAGTGGCCGCGCCAGCGTCCCGGTGGGGTCCGAGACGGCGACGCCGGTACGCGCGGCTCCGTAGTCCAGTGCCAGCACCTTCACTCGAGTGCTGACGCGATCTCGCTCTTGGCCACCTCGTAGGCTTCGGCCAGACCCTCCGGATTCTTGCCGCCGGCCTCGGCGAGGTCCGCGCGTCCTCCCCCGCCGCCGCCGATCTTCTCGGCCGCCTTGCGCGCGACCGCGACGGCATCGATGCCCTGGTCGACCAACGACCGGTCGAGGTTCACGATCAGGTACGCCCGGCCCTCGTCGACGGATCCGAGCAGCACCGCAGCCGCCTGCTTGGACTGGCGGATCCGGTCGGAGAGGTCTTTGAGGTCGGAGCCCCTCAGCGCCTCGACCTCGGCGACGACGATCCCGTTCGCCTCATCTCGGTAGTTGACCTCCAGCTCCGCCGGCGCCTGCTTGCGCCCGGCGCCCTTGCGGAACTGCTGGACCTCCGCGCGCAACTCGTCCGCCTCCTCCGCCCGGGCGCGGAGCCAGGACCAGGCCTCGCCGGCCGTGACCGCCTCGATCCGCCTGGCTCCGGAGCCGACCGAGGCCTCCGAGAGGATCACGAACGGCCCGATCTCGGCAGTCGAGCGGACGTGCGTGCCACCACAGAGCTCGCGCGAGTAGTCGTCGATCTCGACCACCCGCACCTCGTCGCCGTACTTCTCGCCGAAGAGCATCATCGCGCCGAGGCGCCGGGCTTCGTCGATCGGGGTCACGAACGTCCGGACCGGCAGGTTCTGGAAGATCCTCTCGTTCACCGCCCGCTCGACCCGCTCGCGCTCCTCGGGCGTGAGCGCCTTGTCGTAGGTGAAGTCGAACCGGAGCTTGTCGGGCCGGACCGCCGACCCCGCCTGCCGCACCTGGTCGCCGAGGACGTCGCGGAGCGCCTGGTGCAGGAGGTGCGTCGCCGTGTGGTTCGCCATCGTCGGGAAGCGCACCGACCAGGGGACGACCGCTCGAACGCGATCGCCCTCGGCGAAGCCTGCTCCTTGGAAGGTGAGCACCTGGTCGTCGCTGACGCGCGTCGCGCGGATCAGGTCGGCGCGCGCGCCCGTCTCCTCGTTCTCGATGAGGCCGAGGTCGGAGACCTGGCCGCCGCCCTCGGGATAGAACGGCGAGCGCTCAAGCTTCGCCTGGAAGGTGCCGTCGTCCAGATCCTGGTAGGCGAGGATCGCCGTCAGCACCTCGGTCGCCTCGTAGCCGACGAACTCCGTGGGGCGCGAGCCGTCGACGGCGATCGCGACCTCGGCGGTCTTGGTCTTCGAGCGCGCCCGCTGCTCGGACATCAGGCGCGAGAACTCCTCTTCATCGACGGCCAGGCCGCGGTCACCAGCAAGCTCGCGGGTGAGCTCGAGCGGGAAGCCGTAGGTGTCGTGCAGCTTGAAGGCGTCCTCGCCGGAGATGAAGTCCCCGGACGCGATCTCCTCGAACAGGCCCAGGCCGCGCTCGAGCGTCTGGGAGAAGCGCTCCTCTTCGGCGCGCAGGGTTTCCCGGATGCGCTCGCGGTTCTCGTCGAGCTCCGGGTACCACGAGGACATCTGGTCGGCCACGACGTCGGCGATGCGCCACAGGTCGGCGAGGCCGATCCCCCGCGCCTGCTGGACGGCGCGGCGGATCACCCGGCGCAGGACGTAGCCACGACCTTCGTTCGACGGCAGCACGCCGTCGGCGACGAGGAAGGTCATGCCGCGGCCGTGGTCGGCCATGATGCGGTGCGCCTTCGTCGCCTTCTCGGAGCTTTGCCAGCCGACGCCGCTCTCGGCCTCGATCCAGTCCATGATCGCCTGGTAGCCGTCGGTCTCGTAGACCGAGATCACGCCCTGCTGGATCGC
>JBKPFE010000215.1:0-4782 GCA_046728705.1 Actinomycetota bacterium | reverse complement strand
AGCCGCTCGTGGGCGAGCAGCTTCCCTTGCTGGCGCTGCCGCTCGACCGCCTTCTCGGTCGCCGGGTTGAGCGCGGCCTGGCGCAGGCGGTTGAGCTGCTCGAGCTTTCCCTCGGTGGACTCCGTGCGATCGTCCGTCGCCGCCACGAGCCGGAGCCTAACTAGAGTCGGGGCATGCTCGACCGCTCGACGATCTGGCCCTACGAGGACGGCGAGCCGGGCGAGTTCTACTACCAGCGCTACGGACACCCGGCCGGCGTCGAGGCCGAGCGAGCCCTTGGCGAGCTCGAAGGCGGGCAGGCACTGCTCTTTCCATCTGGTTCAGGTGCGATCACCGCACTGCTCTTGGCCCTGCTCGAGCCCGGCAAGACCGTCGCGTTGACTCAGGACGCTTACTACGGAACTCCCGTGCTGATGAAGATGCTCGGGCGCTGGGGTTTGCAGGTCGTCGAGTTCGACCAGACCGGTTCGCCGCCGGAGGGCGCCGATCTCGTCTGGGTCGAGGCGCCGTCCAACCCGCTGCTTACCATGCCGGACATGGAAGCGGCAGCGGCGCACCCCGCGCCGCTGGTGGTCGACTCGACTGCCGCGACGCCCGTCTACCTACGTCCACTCGAGCTCGGCGCGGACTTCGTTCTGCACAGTGCGACCAAGTTCCTGGGCGGCCACCACGACGTGCTGCTCGGTGCCGTCGTGAGCAAGGCCCCGGAGGACCACGAGCGGCTGCTGGAGTTCCGGACCCGCAGCGGAATCGTGGCGTCGCCAGATGCGGCCTGGCTCCTAGTCCGGAGCCTCAAGACACTGCGCGTGCGCATGGGGCGCATCACCGCAAACGCGCAGGAAGTGGCCCGCCGACTGGAGGCCCACTCCGCAGTCGAACGCGTGCGCTATCCCGGCTTCGGCGGGCTGATGTCGTTCGACGTCGCCGGCGGTGGAGAGGCGGCGCGCCGCGTCGAGACGTCGACGCGGCTGATCAAAAACGCCACGAGCCTGGGCGGTGTGAATTCCGTGCTCGAGACGCGCGCCCGATGGGAAGGCGGCCGGGTGCCGGACAACCTCGTTCGCCTTAGCGTCGGGCTCGAGGAGGTCGATGAGCTCTGGGCCGACCTCGAACAGGCACTAAGCGGATAGAGCCGGAGGCGGGACTCGAACCCGCGCCACCAGGTTTACAAAACCTGTGCTCTACCAACTGAGCTACTCCGGCGCTACACACATGGTAGGCGACGCCTGCGTTGTCTGATTTGGACACGGCCCAGCCGAGGCCTTAGGCAGGCTGAAGGAATGGAGCATCCGAAAGCCGTCGGCGAGAGATCCCAGCTCGCGATCATCGTCGCCCTTGATCGCGTCGGATACCCAGTCTTTGTTCCCCTTGGCGAGAACACACGCTACGACTTCGTGATCGACGAAGGCAAAAACGGTCAGCAAGACCGCATCCGGCATGCAGCCGACTACGAAATTGCGCATGTACGGATCGACGCTAGTGCAGGACCTGGCGGCCGGCCTGGTGCTGGAGGATCTTGCGCTTGACCCGCTGGAGTGCGTTGTCGATCGTCTTCGTGTCGACCTCGAGCTCCTGGGCCATCTCTTCGTAGGAGCAGCCCTCCAGGTACAGCCGCAGCGCGTCGGCTTCCAGCTTGGAGAGGCCCGTCCCGAGGCAGAACACCAGGCTCTGCAGCTCCTCGGTCGAGATCACGCAGATCGACGGCTCGTCGACCAACGGGCCCGGCAGGGCGTCGCCGAGCGTGCAGTCGCCCTCCGACTCCTGGCCGGCCGGCGTCTGGCTGAACGACACGTACGTGTTCAGCGGCGCGTGCTTGAAGCGGGTCGCCGTCTTGATCGCCGTGATGATCTGGCGGGTGATGCAGAGCTCGGCAAAGCTCCGGAACGACGTCTCCTTGTCGGAGCGGAAATCACGAACGGCCTTGTAGAGGCCGATCAGCCCTTCCTGGATCAGATCCTCCGAGTCGCCGCCGGCGAGGAAGTACGAGCTCGCCTTCAGCCGAACGAAGCCGGTATAGCGCCGGATGAGCGTGTCCATCGAGCGCGAGTCGCCGTTGCGCGCTCGGATGACGAGCTGGAGGTCTTCGAGCTCCCGCTCGGCTCGCTGGGCCGGGGTCATCCGAGTGGCAGGTCTGGCGGCCATGGCTGCTTTCGGTTCCGGCCGGACGCTCGGCCGGACCAGTCGTACCCTCAACTTGATCGAGAAGGTAGCAGCCTCGACCAGGTATTACAAGGGTCTTGCATTAGGACCCGTTCGAACCCGGGCCATTGCGGCGGTCCCTATTCGACCGGACCGCGACGCATTTCTTCCAGGCGTGCACGTGTCTCTTCGTCGACTCGGTCGGCAATCCTGCTCGGCCGGTCCTCGCGATGCTCGACCGCCGCGAGCGTCGACGCGAACTCGCGGGAGCTGATCTTCGCGACCTTTTGGCCCGTCGTCCCCCGTACGGCGGCGTCCGAGGACACGAGGCAGACGCGCTCACGGTCGCGATGCTCGGCGGCAAGGCGCTCGAGCAGCGCGTCCGCGTGCGGCGCGAATCGCACCTCAAGCGACCCGTGCTGCTCGTCGGCGCCGACACCGTCGAAGACGACCACGCCCCGCGCGCCGCTTACGGCAACGAAGCTCGCGAGCAGGTCGACGAGCTCCCGTCGGTCCTCGAGCCCGGCCGAGTGTAGGACGTTGTAGCCGTCGAACAGGTAGAGGGTCGGGTCAGGCACCTCGCCGCCTCCGGGCCTCGTAGAGGAGAAGGGCGGCCGCGACGCTCACGTTCAGGGACTCGATCTGCCCACCGAGCGGAATCGAGACGATCCCGTCGCAGGCCCGGCGGACGAGCGGCCTCAGCCCGCGGCCCTCGGCACCGAGAACGAAGGCGATCCCGCCGTCGAGGTCGGCCTCCCACAGCGAGTCGCCTCCGTCCGCAACGGCGCCCCACACCCAGAGCTCCGGCCCTTTCACCTCCGTGAGAAAGCGCGCCAGGTTCTGTACGACCGCAATCGGGAGGTGCTCGACCGCCCCCGCGGAGGCGCGCGCGACGGCAGGAGTGACGCGCGCCGAGCCGTGGCTGGGCACGATCACGCCCGTCGCTCCCGCCCCTTCGGCGCTTCGGGCGACCGCGCCGAGGTTGTGCGGGTCGGTGACCTGGTCGAGGCAGACGAGCAGCGGTCGCTCCGCCGCGGCGAGCTCGTACGCATCGGCGTACCGGTACGGCGCCACCCGGGCGACCACGCCCTGATGGTCGCGCGTCCCGACCTTCTCCGTGAGCGCTCGCTCGGGCTTGACGCTCACGCGTAGCCCTTGCTCGTCGCGCAGCCACGGTTCGGCCGCGAGCGCGCGTTCCGTGGCCCAGACCTCGAGCACCTCGCGGTGGCCACGGACGGCCTCGCGAACCGCGTTCCGCCCGTACACGTGCTCGGCCATCACTTCGGCACGAGCCGGAAACCGTCGGCAACGTCGCGGACTTCCCAGCCGGCGGCATCGATCTGAGCTCGCAGGCGATCGGCCTCGTCGAAGTTCCCGTCGGCGCGCACGGCCTGACGCCGCTCGGCGAGCATCACGACCTCTGTGGGAGCCTCCTCGCCCTCGGCGAGCGAGGCGAGACCGAAGATGTCGAGCGCCCGGCGGAGGAGGTCGTGGTCACGCCACTCGTGCATGACCGCGAGCGCGTCGGGCGTGTTGAAGTCGTTGTCGAGCGCCGCGGCGAACCGCTCCCAGGCATCGGCCGGCGCCGGCTCGGAAGGGTTGCGGAAGACCTCGCGAAACCGGTCGGCTCTCGCCGCAGCCGCCTCGACCGTCTCCTCGGAGAAGTCCATCGGATTGCGCCAATGGGCTCCCAGCAAGAGGACGAGCAGCGTCTCCCGTCCCCAGGTGTCGATCGCCTCGCGGAGCGTGACCACGTTCCCGACGGACTTCGACATCTTCTCGCCGGTGAACCGGAGCATCCCGTTGTGCGCCCAGATCCGAGCGAACTCGTGGCCGAGCGCGCGCGACTGGGCGAGCTCGTTCTCGTGGTGCGGGAAGACGAGGTCGAGCCCGCCGCCGTGGACCTCGAACGCTGGGCTCAGGAACTTCTCCGCCATCGCGCTGCACTCGATATGCCAGCCCGGCCGACCCGGCCCCCAGGGCGAGTCCCAGGCCGCGTCCTCGTTTGGCTTCTGTGACTTCCAGAGCGCGAAGTCGCGCTGGTCGCGCTTCAGGTCGCTTGTCTCCTGGGCGACCATCTCCTCGAGCTTCGCGCCGGAGAGGCGCCCGTACTCCGGGAAGCTCTCGACGCTGAAGTACACGTCCCCGTTTGCCATGTATGCGTGTCCCTCGGCGATCAACTGCTGGATGAAGGCGATGATCTCTTCGAGGGTCTCCGTCGCGCGCGGCTCGAAGTCCGGTCGACCTAGGCCGAGGTCGTCCGTGTCCTCGAAGAACCAGCCGGTCGCGCGTTCTGACAGCTCTCGACTCGGTAGTCCGCGCTTTCCGGCCTCGGCGTAGACCTTGTCGTCCACGTCAGTGATGTTGTGCACCAGGACTACCTGGTAGCCCAACTCGCGCAGCCACCTCCGCAGCCACATCGCGAACAGGAACGGCCGTGCGTTGCCGACATGGATCCTCTGGTAGACCGTCGAGCCGCAGAAGTACATGCGCACCGGCCCCGGCGGCTCGGGGAGCTCCTCGAGCTTACGAGTGAGCGTGTTGTAGAGCTTGATCGACACGGCGCAGCGCTTCCTCCTTGGGCAACGCGGCCAGTATCGCCGCTAGCTCCGGGCCCCGGTCGCGGCCCGTCAACGCGACACG
>JBKPFE010000214.1:0-13564 GCA_046728705.1 Actinomycetota bacterium | reverse complement strand
GCGCCGATGCAGCTGCGGTGCCTCGCCGCATTCCTGGAGGCGCACGAGCGCGTAGTCGCGGACTGTCTCGAGCATGCGAAAGCGCGGCCTGCCGTCGTCAGATCCCTCTCGGCGGAGCAGGCTCTTGTTGACGAGCGAGGTGACCGCGCCGAGGTCGGCGCCGCAGACGGCTTCGGCGGCCTCGAGCGTGGAGCTGCCCGAAAAGACGGCGAGGCTCGGGAGAAGCCGCTGCTCCTCGCCGTCGAGGAACTCGAAGCTCCAGTCGAGGGTGGCGCGGAGCGTCCGCTGTCGGGCCGGGGGCATCGCGCGGGCCCGCGGTCAACAGCTCGAGCCGCTGCTCGAGGCGCTCGAGCATCGCCTCCGGCGCGAGCTCCCGGGTTCTCGCCGCCGCTAGCTCGATCGCGAGCGGGAGGCCGTCGAGCGCCACGCAGATCGCAGCGAGGACCCGAACATTCGCCGCGGTGAGGCGAAACGTGGGTCTCACCGCTCGTGCGCGGGCTGCGAAGAGCTCCACCGCTTCGCTCCGGGCCAGTCTCTCGACCCCGTCGTGCTCGATGTCCGGGAGAGCGAGCGGGGGCACCGGGTACTCGTGCTCGCCGTACAGATTGAGGACGACGCGGCTGGTGACGAGCGCTTTCAGCCCAGGTGCGGCGGCAAGCAGCTCGGTGACGAGCGGGCCGGCAGCGGCCACTCCTTCGAAGTTGTCCAGCACGAGCAGCAGCTGCCGCCCACGAAGGGCCTCTTTGAGCGTCTTTTCGACTGGACGACCAGGCTGCTCGTCCACCTCGAGCGAGCCCAGGATCTGCGTGGCGACGAGCTCCGGGTCGGCGATCGTAGCGAGGTCGACGAAGCAGACGCCGTCGGCGAAGTCCGAGATCAGCTCCCAGGCACTTTCGACCGCGAGCCGGGTCTTGCCGGTCCCGCCCGGTCCTGTAAGCGTGAGCAGGCGGGCCTCCCGGCTCCGCACGAGCGAGGTTAGCGCGGCCAGCTCGAGCCGACGCCCGACGAGCGGCGTCAGCGGCGCGGGGATGTTGCTCTTCATACGTGCCGCGGGTAGTGTGAGCGCCGCATCCTGGCGCAAGATCGCCTGTTCGAGCGCCTGCAGCTCGTGACCCGGTTCGATTCCGAGCTCCCCGACGAGGGTCCGGCGGGCCTCCTGGTAGACCTCCAGCGCCTCCGCCTGGCGCCCCGACCGATAGAGCGCGAGCATGTGCTCGCGGCGCAGCCGTTCGCGATAGGGGTGTGCGGCAACGAGTGCGTCCAGCTCGGGCACGAGCTCGCCGTGACGGCCGAGTGCGAGGTCGGCGGCGATCCGCTCCTCGAACGCAGCGAGGTGGAGCTCCTCCAACCGTGCCGATCCGACGGCCGCGAACGGCGCCTCGCCGAGATCCGAGAGCGCAGGCCCGCTCCAGAGCGCGAGCGCCTCGCGGAGCGTCTCCGCAGCCGCGCCGGGAGGCTCTGTCCGCGCTCGTTCGCAAAGCGCTCCGAAGCGCTCCACGTCGAGCTCACCTGCTTCGACACAAAGGAGGTAGCCGCGGCCGCGGGTAACGATTCGGTCGGCCCCGAGCAGCTTGCGCAGCGCGTGCACGGCGACTTGGAGGGCGTTTGCGGCCGTCTCGGGAGGGCTCTCGCCCCAGAGTGCGTCGATCAACCGGTCGCGGGGAACGACGGTGTTCGCGTGCAGGAGCAGGACGGCGAGCAGGGCCTGTTGACGCCGCCCGCCGACGGCGAGGACGCGGCCGTTTTGCTCGACCTCGAGCGGGCCGAGCAGCCTGAATTCGAGGCGATCCGCGCGTCTCTCTTCCATCGCTCCAGCCTGCCGTAAGCGGCCGGTAAGCGCGCCCTCCGATCGTCTGAGCTTCAACCTGGACGAAAGGAGCAATTGCATGATCAACGCAGGAGACGTCATCGAGAACCCCGTCACCGGCGAACGGCTCGTTTTCCGCAAGACCTCGCGGGAGACGAACGGCGAGGCGGTCGTAATCGAGACCTTCGTCAAGCCGAACGGATTCGTCGCGGCGGCCCACCTACACCCGTACCAGGAGGAGCGCTTCCAGGTGCTGCGCGGGACGGTCGGCTTCCGCGTCGGGCGGGAGGAGATCGTCGCCGGGCCGGGCCAGAGGCTCACCGTGCCTGCCGGGACGGCGCACAAGTTCTGGAACGCCGGTGAGGACGAGGCGCACTTCGTGTGCGAGGTGCGGCCGGCACTGCAGTTCGAGCGGCTGATCGAGACGATGTTCGGACTCGCAGCCGACGGCAAGACGGGCCGGAAGGGCATGCCCAACCCACTGCGGCTGGCCGTGATCGCGCGCGCTCACTTCGACGACGTGCGCCTTCCCTTCCCGCCGGCGTGGATGCAGCGCATGGGCCTCGCGCTCGGCGCCCCGCTCGGCCGGCTCCTCGGCTACGAGGCGACCTACGTGCCCTCGGCGGCCGAGGCCGCGTTCGAGGCGAGCGCGTAACCCCGGGAGCTGTCGGCGGTGCGGAGACGGAAGCTCAAGCTGTGGCTGTTCTTGACGGTGGTCCTGCTTGCGCTTCTGCTCCTCGCCGCCGGCGGCATGATCGTCCGGCTAATAAGGCCTCTGGCGGCGGCGGTGACCCCTGGTTACGCCACGAGCCGGTAGACCTCGAATACCTCGGCGTACTCACGGTTGACGTTGATGCCGTGCGTGCGGGCGAGGTTGAAGATGTACTCGGGGTCGGAGTAGCGCCGGTGCTGCTGCGACTCGTACTTCGCTAGCGCGGCCACCTTCCGCTCGAGGTGATCCCGCTCGAGCGCCACGTACGCCTGGTAGCCGAAGTCGAAGTTGTTCCACGGGATCTCGTAGCCGAGGATCGTCGTCCGCTTGAAGGCTCGGAGCCCCTCTGCGGCGATGACCTGATGGTCTTGGTGGATGTCGCGCAGGCTCGGCTGGAGGACTGCGTCGGGCTTCCACTCGTCCCAGTGCGAGATCAGCAGCTCGAGGATCTCCTGGCGGTGCTCGGGGAACGTTCGCACCTCGAAGTCGTGGACGACGAGCTGAGCTTCGGGGATGCCGAGCTCGGCCGTCGCCTCGCGCACCTCGCGGGCGAGCGTGTCGGGCGGAAACCCGTCGGGGAGCGAGCGGGTCGCAATCGAGAAGGCGACATAGCGCACCTCCGTGCCCGCGTCGACGAGGCGGGCGAGCGTTCCGCCGCAGCCGAATTCACCGTCGTCCGTGTGCGGCGCGAGCACGAGCACTCTCGTCCAGGCCTCGACCATGAGCGACGTAGTATCCGACGCCGGGCATGGATGAGGCTGGATTGTCGGAGCTCGCTGGGGTCTTGGGTGCAGTCGGCGCGGGGCTCGTGCTTTTGGCGGCTCGCCGCACGACGCTTCTCGCCGGCTTCGCGCTGATCGTCGGCGCCGAGGTGCTACTCGCGGAGCCCGGCCGGATCTCGCCGACCCTGGTCGCCGCGGGCCTCGCAGGCTTGCTCGTGGTCGCAGCAGGGGCCGCCGTGTTCGTTCGCTACCCGGCGCTCGTCGTTCCCGCACTGCTCCTCGCCGCGCCCTTTCGGCTCCCATTCGACTTCGACCGCGACCACCGGTTCTTCTTCGCCCTCGCCCAGGGCGGGAGGCTCGGCCGGCTCGTGCCGCTCTACGTCGTCCTCGCGGCCGCGGTGGCCGCCTACCTCTGGCGAGTGCTGCGCCGCGCCGAAGTCGCGGCGATCCCGCGCCTGCTGGCGGTTCCCGCCGCCGCCTTCTTCGCACTCGCCTCGCTCTCGCTGCTCTGGTCCCGGGATCTCGACGCCGGGGCGAACCTGCTGGCGTTCTTCCTGCTGCCGTTCGCGGCGCTCGTGGCTGTCGTCGCCCGGGCCGAGCTTGCACCGTGGCTGCCCAAGGCGCTTGCGTGGATCGCGATCGGGCTCGCATCGCTGTTCGCTGCAATCGGCCTCTGGCAGGAGGCGACGAAGGATCTGTTCTTCTACTCGCCCCAGCTGGAGGTCGCGAACGCGTACTCGCCGTTTTTCCGAGTGACGTCGCTCTTCACCGACCCCAGCCTCTACGGACGGCACGTCGTGCTCGGCTTTGCGGTGCTGCTCGTCCTGCTCTGGGCCGACCGGATCAACCCCTTCCTGGCGGCGGGCATCGGGACGCTGCTCTTCGCCGGCCTCTACTTCTCCTACTCCCAGACGAGCATGGCGACGCTGTTCGCGGTCGCCTTCGTCGTTACGCTCGTCGCGGGCGATCGGACCGCCCGCCGCGGGGTGGTGGCGGCCTCCGCCGTGGTGGTGCTCGCCGCGGCAGGCTTCCTCCTCGTCGGCGCGAAGGATCAGTCGATCGCTGACGTGACGAGCGGCAGGTGGACCCGAGTCGAGCGCACGGCGGACGTCGTGCGTGAGGCGCCGCTCTTCGGCGTAGGTCTCGGCGCCCAGCCGAAGGTGAGCCAGGAGCTCGCAGAGCAGAACGGCGCCCGGACGGCGCGGTTCGTCTCGCACACCACGCCGCTGACGGTCGCCGCCGAGCTGGGGGTCGTGGGGCTGGCGATCTATGGCCTGCTGTTGGCGGCTGCGATCCGGATGATCATGCTGCTCCGCTTGCGCGACGCCGTCCTCGCACTGTCGCTGGGCGCCGTCCTGCTGGCGCTCTTCGTCCACGCGCTCGCCTACAGCGGCTTCTTCGAGGATCCGGTCACCTGGCTGACACTCGGGATCGGCGCCGCCTACCTGGCGTCCCCCGTAGTCGCGCGTGAGCCGGCCGTAGCGTCCTCGAAGACGGAGCCGGCGGCCACGGGGCAGCCGATCACGGCCAGGTGACACGGCGAGAAGCCGGGGCGGTCCTCGGCGTCCTCGGGATCCTGGTCGCGATCACGGTCCCGGAGGTGGGCTCCGACCCTTGGCCGTTCCGCCTGATTCCGACCGATGCCGAGGGGATCCTCGGCCCGCTCGTCCGCGCGGCCGACCGCGAGTGGGATCTCGGAATCCTCCGCGCTGCTGCGATCCTCGCCGGCTTGGTCGTGGTGCTCGCCACGGCCTTTGTGCTGGCGGTGCGCGGGGTTCGCCCGCTCGTAGTCGGCACGGTCTGCGCCGTTGTAATCGCGCTGCTCACGTTGCCGGCGACCCTGCTCCAGGTCGGCCTCCGCGACGGATCGGCGCCGTGGTACTACGTCAACGACTCGACATACCAGATCGACCTCGCCGGCGAGCTCGTGCTCGACGGTGAGACGCCTTACGGGCACGACTACCGCGGCTCGGGGCTCGAACGCTGGTACCCGGCGGTCAACGCCGACGAGGACGTCCCGCGCGTCGCGCTCGACCATTTCGCGTACTTCCCCGGGACGGCGCTGACCGCAGCCGCGTGGCGGCTGGTGCCGGCGCCGTTCGACGACTACCGCGTCTTCGTGCTGCTCTGCACCCTGGCCCTGTTCGCGGCCGCGCTGCTCTTCGACGCGCCGCTCCCGTGGAAGCTCGCCGCGGGCGCAGCGCTCGCCGCCAACCCGCTCGCCACGCGGGCGGCCTGGTTCGGCACGGCGGACGCGCCGAGCATCCTGCTGACAGTCCTCGCCTTCGCGCTCGTCACCCGCTCGCGCTACGTCCTTGCCGCCGCCTCGCTCGGCGGGGCCGTGCTGCTGAAGCAATTCGCGCTCGCCGCCGTGCCGTTCCTGGCGGTAGCGATGCTCACGCGGGTCGTGCCGCGGCCGGTCCTGTATCGCGCCGGAGCGGCGTTCGCGCTCGTGCTCGTCACCGGAATCCTCCCGTTTGCGATCGCCGACCCGGGCGCGCTTTGGGACGACACGATCGCCTACGGCGCGCAGACCTACAGGATCATCGGGTACGGGCTCGCCGGCGTCCTGCTCGAGGTCGGGATCCTCGACGACCGCGTCGGGCCGTACCCCTTCCTGCCGTTCCTGATTCTCGTCTGGCTTCCGCTCACCGCCTGGCTGGCCTGGACGCAGTGGCGGTCGCGCCGCGTCTGGGTCGGCGCTACCGGCTTTGCGGCTTCGATCTTCGTGCTGTTCTACCTGGGGCGCGTTTTCCAGAACTCCTACTTGATCTGGCCTTTGAGCGCGCTGCTCGTCGCTTTTGTCTTAGCGTCTTTTGAGCGCGACGTTTCGGAGCAAAGCTGAAGACACGCGAGCGGCCGGTGATGTACAGGTGCTGGTTGTCGGCGACGGCCGGGCTGAACACGCCATCGGGCCAATGCCACACCACCTTCCCCGTCAGCGCATTGAGCGCGTACGTGCCGCGGCCGCCCTGCTTCGCGTAGCGGGAGGCGACGCTTCCGCAGCGCGGGCACGCCGCGAAGTAGACGAGGCCGTCGATCACGCTCGGCGCGCCGTGGATCGCCGACGAGGCGGAGAAGCGCCAGAGCCGGTCACCGGTAGCGGCGTTGAACGCCATGAAGTACCCGTCGTAGGTGCCGACGTAGACGCGTTTCCGCCAGACCGCGGCGGCGGTGTAGATGTACGTGCCGGCCCGCTGCGCCCAGAGGAGCCTGCCGCTTGACGCGCCGAACGCATAGAGCGTTCCGTCCGCGTTCCCGATGAAGACTCGGCCGTAGGCGATCGTCGGGGTGGCATAGAAGTACTCGCGCCGGCCGAAGCGGGTCAATGCCCTCGCCCGCCAGCGGAGCCGCCCGGTCCGCGCGTCGATCGCGTACACGCTCCCGCCGTCCGTCCCGAAATAGATCTTGCCGCTGCTGTACGCAGGCGAGCTGTTGACCTCCGAATCGGCCCTGAACGTCCAGCGCGCCTTCCCGGTGTAGATGTTGATCGCGTAGAGCTTGTGATCCCACGAGCCGGCGTAGAGCGTCTTGCCGATCACGAGCGGCGACGTCTCGAAGGCGCCGGCGCGGAAGCGCCAGATGAGCTTGCCCGTGCGGGCCGTCATCGCGGTGATCAGCCCGGGCTGACTGCGTGGGTACCGGTTGCAGGGGAGTGGCTGCATCCAGGCGTGGTAGACGACCCGATACGCGACGGTCGGCGAGGACGCCGAACAGTGGTTGAAGCGGCGCTGCCAGACGATCTTCCCCGTCCGATGGTGAACGGCGAAGAAGCGGCCCCGTTGCTGGGCGAGATACAGACGGCCGTACGCGATCGAGGGCGGAAACTCGAGCACATGGCGGGCCTTGAACGTCCAGCGCAACCGGAACGGCGGCCGCAGCTTGAAGTCGGTGGTGGTGTGCGTTCGCTGCACCTTCAGCCCGTACGTCGGCCAGGGCAGACGCAGCACGACTTTCCGCGGGCGCTTCTGCTCCGGAGCCTTCAGCGTCGTGACGAACTCGATCGTCGGTGAGCCGCGCCGGTAGTCGATCGTCGCCTCGTCGTGAAGCCAGAACCCAGCAGCGATCCCCAGAGCCAGCGCGCTCACGAGGGCAAGCACAATCCGCAGCCACGTGGGCGGCACCCGGAGCAGGCTAGCGAGGCCGCCGAACGAGCACGCTGGTCGTCTGGCGGCGGCCGCCGGCCGAGATCGTCAGCGCATAGCGGCCCGGTGTCGCCGGCGCCCGCGCGCGCAGCGCGTGAGCCCGGGCCGAGCTCCGCCGGCGCCCAAGCCGCCACGTGTAGCGCGGGTAGTCGGTCGAGACACGGACGGTGATGAGGCGCCGCGGCCGGACACGGAGCCGAGACGGGGTCACCTCCAGATACCGGACGCGGATGTAGAAGGGTCGGCCGGCGGCGCGGTTTCCGGCCGCATCGACGGCGACGAGCTGTAGCCGCTCGAGCCCCGGACGCAGCCGACCCGGCCTCCAGGGGATCACGCCCTCGGCCCGGAGCGCAGTCCTCCAGACACGCCTTCCGTTGACCACCAGGAGTGCGTGCGACGGCTCGCTCAGCCGATAACGGATCCTGATCGCGTCGCCGCGCCCGTCGCCGTCGGGAGAGACGATTCGCCTGCTGACGTTGAGCACCCGCACGCTGGGCCGAGTCGTGTCGACGACGATCTGCTTCGAGAACTCGATCTGGCGGCCGAGCTTCTCCAGCGCGACCTGCGGCCGGTAGCTGCCCTCGGGGACGAACCTTCCCGTCTCATCGCGCCCGTCCCAGCCGAACTGGTGGTTACCGGGACGAAACTGCGCGTCCTTCAGGAGCGTGCGGACAACCCTGCCGTTCTCGTCGGCAATCGTCAGCGTCAGCGAGTCTGCACGACGCAGCCGGAACGCGATCCGGGCCGTCTGCTGCTCGCACCGGCAAACCGGCGAGAACGTCGGATCGACCCGAGGCAGGGCAAGAGGGTCCGGCTCCAGCTTCAGATCCTCCGTGACGACGAAGGCCGCGGCGGTAGCCGCAAGCAGGACGAGGACCAGGACGGTTCGGAGATGGCGCCCCAAGGCTCGGGCGAGTGTAGTTAGGGCGCTGGGGGCACCGGCTACGATCACCCCGTGAGGAGAGCGGTCCTCGCCGGGGTCATCGCGGTCGTCTGCTTCGCCGCGACGGCACGGCCCGCCGAGGCGGCCTGCGGCCTGCCCGAGAACGGGACCGCCTGGATCGACTTCGCCGACGGGTCAGTGCCGTTCTGGTACCAGTTCGCCAAGCCCGGAGTGATCGCGGCGGCCTCGAACTTCATCTTCCCGCCGCAGCTGCGCGCAGGCGGCGCGAAGACCATCTACTTCGACCTCTACCTGAACAACAGGGTCGGGACGCCCGACAAGCCCGAGGAGCAATCGGACGTCGTCGACTGGGCGCAGCGAATCTTCTTCCGCGCCGTCGCCTCCTCGGGCTGCTCACGGCCCTGGATGGCGCTCAACGAGCTCTTCGGGGCGCACACGACGACTCCGTGGACGCCGAACAACGCCGCTTACCGTCACAACGTCATCGTCTTCATCAAAACTCTGCGCGAGCTCGGCGCTCGCCCGATGCTCCTGCTCTCGAGCCAGCCCTATACCCAGGGCGACGCCGGGCAATGGTGGCGGGAAGCCGCGCACTATGCCGATCTCGTCCAGGAGGTCTACTTCACCGGCAAGGTGATCCACGAGCAGGGGCCGGTCGCGGGCAGCCGAGCGCTCCGCAGCCGCTTCCGCGAGGCGGTGCGCACGTTCACCGACATCGGCATCCCGGAAAAGAAGCTCGGAATCATGCTCGGCTTCCAGGCTTCGAATCGCGGGTCGATGGGCCCGATTGCGTGGTTCCACCATGTGAAGCTTCAGGCGCTCGCGATCAAGCAGGTGGCGCGCGAGACGCAGCTCGGCAGTGTCTGGTCGTGGGGGTGGCAGGCGCGGAACACGGCGCAGGCGGATCCAGACAAGGAGGCAGCCGCGTGCGTCTGGCTCTGGGTGCGCGACCCGAAGCTGTGCGACGGACCGGCGGCCGCGGGACCGGATTTCGATCCGACGTCTACCCCGAGCCAGATCGCTCTCTCGCGCGGCGTGCGCTGCGCGATCGGCGACCGATCGATCACCGGCAGCGGGCTGACGCACCTCACGCGGGTGACGGGCGACCCGGGCATCGCTTTCTCGGCCGCCTACGCGCGGGCCGTGCTCGCCGGCCTGGTCGAGGTCGACCGGGCGGACGTCCTCGCCGCCGAGCGCGCGATCATCTCCTCCCGCTTCCGCGGCAGCCGGGCTGCGTACCGGCGCGCACTCGCGAGGGGTCGCGCCACGCAGGCGCTCGCCCGAGAGGTGATCGCCGACGAGCTGCGCCAGCAGCGCATGGGCCGCCGCTTCCGCGTGAGAGCGCCGACCCCGGAGCAGATCAGGAGCTACTACGAGAGCGTCGCGAACATTCCGGCACGAATGGTTCAGGTCAAGCCGAGAGCATGGTGGCTCGGCGAGCGCCGAGAGGGATTGGCGATCGGCTCCCTGGCGCCGCCTCAGGTCTTCGGCATCCCGACGGGCAAGAAATGGCTGCGCATCCGGACAGCGGACGGTTTCTTCAGGGTGCGTTCGGAGGACGACGTCCACCCGCTCGGCACCTTCCCCCTCTCGATGGCGAGGCCGGCGGTCGTCGCCGCGCTGAAGGAGATCCAGCGCCGGCAGATCTTCGAGCGCTGGTTCACCCGGCCGCTCAGGGATGGCCTCGACCGGCTCCGTTGTCGCGGCGACGAGCTACCGGCCGTCGCCGTCGTCGACCTGACGACGTACCTGCCGTTCCTGGCGCTTACGACTTAGCGACGAAGACCTGGGCGCCTTGCCGGAGGTCGAGCGCCTTGGCCTCGTCCCGCGTCATCTGCACCCACACCTCGCGTCCGTCCTCGAGCGCCAGGTCCGCACGAACCTCGAAGCCGAGGTGCACGACCCGCTCGACCGTAGCGCGCTCGGCCGACCCGTTCGGCTCGCGGCGAACGTCGATGTCGTGCGGCCTGACGAGCTCCTCGCCGAAGTGGCTCACGGGCCCGATGAAGGACATCACGAACTCGTTCGCCGGCTGCTCGTAGAGGTCGCGGGCGCCGCCGACCTGCTCGACTCGCCCCTGGTTCATCAGGACGATCTGGTCGGCGATCTCCATCGCCTCCTCCTGATCGTGTGTCACGAAGATCGTCGTCACGTGGACCTCCTCGTGGAGACGGCGGAGCCAGGCGCGGAGCTCCTTGCGCACTCGTGCATCCAATGCACCGAAGGGCTCATCGAGGAGGAGGACGGTGGGCTCGACCGCGAGGGCGCGAGCCAGCGCCATCCGCTGACGCTGGCCCCCGGAGAGCTGCCCCGGGTAGCGCTTCGCCAGCCCGGTCAGCTGGACGAGCTCGAGCAGCTCGTCGACGCGCGTCTTGATCTCGGCGCAGGGGCGGCGCCGGATCTCCAGCCCGAAGGCGACGTTCTTGCGCACGGTCATGTGCTTGAACGCCGCGTAGTGCTGGAAGACGAACCCGATCCCTCGGCGCTGCGGCGGCAGCCCGGTGACATCACTGCCTTCGATCACGACACGGCCGGCGTCCGGCTGCTCGAGCCCCGAGACCACGCGCAGCAGCGTGGATTTGCCGCTGCCGCTGGGGCCGAGGAGGGCCGTCAGCGAGCCGGTCGGCACGGAAATCGAGACGTCGTCGACGGCGACGAACTCGCCGAAGCGCTTGGTGACCGAATGAGCCTCGATCGCCATTCAGTGCCCCTAGCGAGTCTCTTCCTTGGGCCTGAACACCGTCATCGCGACCAGCGTGGCGATCGCCAGCATCGCAAGGAGGACGGACGCAGCGTAGGCACCGACGTAGTCGAACGACTGGTAGCGCTCCTCGACGTGCAGCGTCAGTGACTCGGTCTTGCCGATCAGGCGGCCCGAGACGACGCTAATGGCGCCGAACTCGCCGAGCGCCCTGGCGGTCGTGAGGACGACGCCGTACGCGACCGCCCAGCGGATCGCCGGGAACGTCACGCGACGGAAAATCTGCCAGCCGCCGGCGCCGAGCGTCGCCGCTGCCTGTTCCTGCTCGGTCCCGACCTCGCGCAGGACCGGCACAACCTCGCGCACGACGAAGGGCAGCGACACGAAGATCGTCGCCAGCACCATTCCGGGTAGCGCGAAGACGACGTCGAAGGGGAGGTCCGCGAGCCACCCGTCGGTGCCGAACAGGAGCAGGAACGCCAGCCCGACGACGATCGGCGACAGCGCCAGCGGCAGGTCGACGATTACGTTGACGACGTTCTTGCCCGGGAACCGGTGGCGGACGATCGCGATCGCGCAGACGATCCCGAAGATCGTGTTCGCCGGAACGGCGATCGCGGCAATGATCAGCGTCACGACCAGCGCGTGCTTCGCGGCCGGCGTCGTCACCGCATCCCACGCCGCTCCGAAGCCGTCCTGGAACGCACGCTGGAACACGAGGCCGACAGGAGCGGCGAGCAGCACCCCGAGGTAGCCCAGGCCGATGAACCGGAGGGCGTACCTACGCAACCGCGTCATGCCTCGTCACGCGGCGCCGGAGCGCGCCGATCAGGAGCAGGGCGAGGAAGGTGATCAGGAGGAGGACGACGGACACGGCCGCCGCGCTTCGAGGATCGCCGCTCTCGATGCGCCCGAAGATGTAGACGGACGCCACCTCGGTCTCGAAGGGCAGGTTGCCCGTGATCAGGACGAGCGCGCCGAACTCGCCGATCGCGCGGGCGAACGCCAGCGCGACGCCCGACAGGATCGCCGGGAAGAGGTTCGGGAGGATGATCCGCCGGAAGATCTGAAACGAGCCGGCGCCGAGCGACGCCGCCGCCTCCTCCATCTCCCGGTCGAGCTCGAGCAGCACGGGCTGCACGGTCCGGATCACGAACGGCAGCGTCACGAACAGCAGGGCGAGCAAGACCGCCGTGCGTGAGAAGGCGACGTCCACGTTCACAGGGCTCGTGGGGCCGTACAGCGTCAGCAGGGTGAGGCCCGCGACGATCGTCGGCAGCGCGAACGGGAGGTCGACGAGCGCGTTGACGATCGACTGTCCCGGGAAGCGGTCCCGGACGAGGATCCAGGCGACGATCGTCCCCATCACCGCGTTGATCAGCGCGACCGCTACCGACGCGACGAGCGTCAGCCTCAACGCGGAAACGGCCTGCGGGTCGGTGACCGCGGCGCGGAAGTCGTCGACACCGCCGCCGGCGGCGTGCCAGACGAGGGCGGCGAGCGGCAGCAGGACGATCAGGCTCAGGTAGGCGGTCGCCAGTCCCTGAGCGAGCACCGCCCCCGGGCCTCGTGAGACCCGGGGGCGGGGAACCGCGACGGCCGGCGTAGACAGCTAGCCGGTCTCCTTTTGGATCTTGGTGACGATGCCCGTGTTCGGGTCGAAGAACTGCTTGTCGACCTTGGCCCAGCCGCCGAGGCTCTTGATCGTGAACAGCCATGGGCGCACCGGGTACTTGAACTGCTTCAGCACCGATGGGACGAGCGGCCGGTATCCGTTCTGGCCGTAGATCTGCTGCGCCTTGGCCGAGCGCAGGAAGTTCAGGAACGCACCGGCCAAAGCCTTGTTCTTCGAGGTCTTGACGATCGCGACTGGATTCTCGATCCGGATCGTCGCCTTCGGGATGACGTACGGCACGTCCTGGCCCTTGCTGTTGGCGAAAAATGCCTCGTTCTCGTAGGCAAGCAGGACGTCGCCGCGGCCGGCGAGAAACGTCTGGAGGGACTCGCGGGCGCTCTTGTCCTGCGAAACGACGTGCTTGTAGAGGTTGCGGAGGTAGGCGACCGCCTGCTTGTGCGTCCGGCCCTTCTTCCGCATCGCGCCGTAGGCGGCCATGACGTTCCACTTGGCGCCGCCGGAGGTCTGGACGTTCGGCGTCACCACGTCGACGTCCTTGCGGACCAGGTCCTGCCAGTCCTTGATCTTCTTCGGGTTGCCCTTGCGGACGGCGAAGACGACGACCGAGCGGGTGACGATGCCCTCCCACTTGTTCTGCTTCCACTTCGGATTGACGAGGCCGGCCTTGACGAGCGTCGTGATGTCGGGCTCGAGCGAGAGCGCGACGATGTCCGCCTTCAGACCGGAGCGGACCGCTCGGGCCTGTTCGCCCGACGAGCCGTACGACTGCTCGAACGAGACGTCCTTGCCTTTCGCGGTCTTCTGGAACTCCGGGATGATCTTGGCGTACGCCTCGCGCGGCGTGGAGTAGGCGACGAGCGTGAGCTTCGCGTCTTGCGTGCGCGCCTGAGCGTCGCCGCCGTTCAGCGAGATCGCGGTCACCGCAGCGGCGGCGAGT
>JBKPFE010000227.1:0-8763 GCA_046728705.1 Actinomycetota bacterium | reverse complement strand
ATGTTCCTCGTCACGTCGATCGCGATGCTGCGCGAGCGGACGACAGGAACGCTCGAGCGACTGATGTCGATGCCGCTGGCGAAGCTCGATCTATTGCTCGGCTACGGGCTCGCGTTCGCGGCGATCGCCGTCGTGCAGGCGGCCCTAACGGCGACGATAGCGTTCGGCTTCCTCGGCCTCGACGCCGCCGGCCCGGTCTGGCTGATCGTCGTCTTCGCGGTGGGCAACGCCGTGCTCGGGATGGCGCTCGGGCTCTTCCTGAGTGCATTCGCGCAGACGGAGTTTCAGGCGGTCCAGTTCATGCCGGCCTTCGTCATCCCGCAGATCCTCCTCGCCGGGCTGCTCGTGCCGCGGGAGAAGATGGCGCGCGCTCTGGAACTCGTCTCCGACGTGCTGCCGATGACCTACGCGTACGACGCACTGGCGAGGGCGGCTGCCGACAATTTGGGTCGCCGCCTGGCACTCGACGCTGCCGTGATCGCCGGCTTCATCGTCCTCGCGCTCGTCCTCGGCGCGACCACGTTGCGCCGCCGAACGGCCTAGCCGTCCCAGCGCGAGTCGTTGGAGGCGCTGCGCGAAGAGGTCGTAGACGAACGTCGCAAGCCCGACGATCACCGCGACGCGAGGCTGAAGATTCCGACCGCGAAGGCGAATGGGGTCGCGTCGATCCGGACGCCGTCGAGGACCGCAGCGGCGATCAGGAGCGCGATCGCGTTGCCAACAACGGCCAGACCGATCCGGACGATGAGGCGCACGGCCGCACTGTGCACGTTTGGCAGGGCCATGGTGATGGCTGCGTCGATGCCCGCCCGCCCCGTTCGTCTTAACTGACGGATGTTCAGAGAGCCTTTTCCGATTCTGCACGTGCAAGACCCCGAGCGCTCCGCCCGCTTCTACTGCGACAACTTCGGCTTCGAGCAGACCTTTCGCTGGCCGGAAGAGGGCGCGCTCGAATTCGCGTTCCTTCGGCTCGGCGAGACGGGTATTGGGATCGCCTCGGCGGCCTCGCCTGATCTACCCGACTGGCCGCGCGACCGCCCGATCGGCTCGTTCCAGCTCTGCATCTACACGGACGACACCGACGCCGCCGCCGAACGGCTAGTCACACAAGGCGTCATGCAGCTCACTGCGCCGCGAGTGATGGAGTGGGGCGAGAAGCTTGCGTTCTTCGAGGATCCCGACGGGAACTTGATCCACGTCACCGCGGTCACGGAGGCGTGAACAGTGTCAGCTGCATCCCGTCGGGCGCTCGCACACGAACGTTTGTGTCGCCCCATGGAGTCTCTACCGGGCCGCCGACCGGCTCGGCGCCCGCTTCGGCGAGCCTCTGACCCTCGGCCGCCGAGTCCTCGACCTCGAGTGCGAGTCGCACGTCGCCCGAGACGCGTTTGCCCGCCTCGATCCTGTCGATCGTCTCGGCCATCGTGATCGAGAGCAGCTCGAGCGTTGCCCGGCCGGCGGGGAGGATCGCCCCGCTTCCGTCCGGCCGGTTCCAGGATTCCTCGACCGCGAGGCCGAGCCCGTCACGGTAGAAGCGAAGCGCCTCGTCGTATTCCTCGACGGTGAGCGAGACGCGAAGTTCCCGCACTCCGTCGGGCTCGATCACCTCGAAGTGGGTGACGGTGGTCTCCCGGTCGACGAGGAAGCGGTCGTCTTCCGGGTAGAAGACGGCTTGTTCGACGTCCTCGCCGGCGAACGCCTTGACCGCGTCGAGTGAAGTCCAGAACGTCAGCGTCACGAACTCGGTTCGGTCGCCGCCGGTGCGTCGCAAAATGTAGGCGGCTCGGTTCCCGGGCGTGGCTCGATACGCCGGGATGCCCGTGGTCTGCAGGTACGCGACGTATTCGTCGGCGTCCTCGGTCCGCGTCCAGCCGCGCCAGATCCGTGCGATCAAGGAGCAGATCCTCTCACGAGGCTCTCATCGGCGGCCCTTATCGTCGCCCTCATGCGTGTCGGGCTCCTTGCGGTCGCCGTCCTACTCGTCGGCGGCTGCGGGTCGGACTCGGCGGCGCTGCCACAGGGCGACGAGCCCGCGAACCTCGAGTCCGGCGACTTCGTCGAGCGGATCGACAACCCCTACTGGCCGATGGCGCCGGGCAGCGAGTGGGTGTATCGGGAGGACGGCCAGCGCGTCGAGGTCACGGTCACCAACCAGACGAAGGAGATCCTCGGCATCGCCGCCACGGTCGTCCACGACGTCGTGACCGAGGACGGCGAGGTCGTCGAGGACACCTACGACTGGTATGCGCAGAACAAGGACGGAAACATCTGGTATCTCGGCGAAGACACGAAGGAGTACGAGAACGGCAAGGTCAAGAGCACGGAGGGCTCATGGGAGGCGGGGGTCGACGGCGCCGAGGCCGGCATCCTCCTTCCCGCAGAGGCCGAGGTCGGCATGCGGTACCGGCAGGAGTACTACAAGGGAGAGGCGGAGGACGTCGGCGAGATCCTCAGCCTCGACGAGAAGGCGGAGGTGCCATTTGGGTCGTTGGACGCCGTGCTGATGACCAAGGACACGACTCCTCTGGAGCCGGACGTGCTCGAGCACAAGTTTTACGCCAAGGGCGTGGGCCCGGTCCTGGTCGTCGCGATCTCCGGCGGCTCCGGCCGCGAGGAGCTACTCAGATTCCGTCAGCGCCCAACGGCCCGACGATAGCGCCAGACCGAGAGCATGCTGAAGACGGCGATTATGGCGAGCGACCAGAGGACGGCGAGCCAAATGTCGTTGCCGGCCGGGGTCCCGATGAAGAGGGCACGGGCCGCGTCGACCATGGTTGTAAACGGGTTGTGCTCCGCGATCGGCTGTAACCAGCTCGGCATCGTCTTCAGCGGCACGAACGCCGATGAGATGAAGGTGAGCGGGAAGAGGATCGTGAACCCGTAGGCGTTCGCAGCTTCCGGCGACGACGCCGTGAGCCCGATGAACGCGAACACCCACGAGAACGCGTAGCCGACCAGCAGGAGGAGAGCCAGACCGGCGATGATCTCGGGGAGGGACGAGTCGAAGCGGAAGCCGACCAGGATTCCGACGGTGAACATGATCACGAGCTGGATCACGTTCGTCCCGACGTCGGCGAGGATGCGCCCGGAGATCACTGCGGGCCCCCACATCGGGAGGGAGCGGAAGCGGTCGATCAGGCCTTTCTTCAGATCCTCGGCGAGGCCGAGCGCGGTGACGAAGCCGCCGAAGACCATCGACTGGACGATGATCCCGGGGATCAGGAAGTCGACGTAATCCAGCGCGCCGGTGTTGATCGCGCCGCCGAAGACGTAGACGAAGAGCAGCACGAACATGATCGGCTGGATCGTGAAGCCGACCAGCAGGTCGGGCTGGCGCGGGATGCGCTTCAGGCCGCGCTTCGCGAGAACGAGGGTGTCGGAGGCGGTGTACTGGAGCGCGCTCATCTGCTTGCGGCCTCTTGTAGCTCGGCCTCTTCGCCCTCCTGCTCCGCGGCATGGCCTGTCAGCTTCAGGAAGACGTCGTCGAGTGTCGGTCGCCGAACTGCGATGTCGTCGATGCCGACCCCGGCCTCGTCGAGTCGCCGGACGGCCTCTGCGATCGCGCCGTGCCGCTCCCGCAGCGGCACCCGCAGCGAGCCGTTCTCGCAGAATGGCGGCTCCTCCGAGATCGGGAGGAGCGCCGCGATCGCGTCCTGGTCGCGGGCGCCGCGCTCGAGACGGATGTCCAGCCGGTCGCCGCCGACCTGCGCCTTGAGCTCGTCCGGCGTGCCTTCTGCGATCACAAGTCCTTGATCGATCACGGCGATGCGCTCGGCGAGCCGGTCGGCCTCGTCGAGGTACTGCGTGGTCAGCAGCACGGTCGTTCCGCCGGCGACCAGCACCTCCATGGCGTCCCAGAGGCCGATCCTGCTGCGGATGTCCAGGCCCGTCGTCGGCTCGTCGAGGAACAGCACGGGCGGCCGCGCGACGAGTGCCGCGGCGAGGTCGAGGCGCCGGCGCATGCCGCCGGAGTAGGTGCGGACGAGCCGGTCTCCCGCCTCGGAGAGGTCGAAGTCTGCGAGCAGCTCCCGCGACCGCGCTCGCGCGGCTCGGCCACCGAGGTGGTAAAGGCGTCCGACCATCTCGAGGTTCTCGAAGCCCGTCAGGTTCTCGTCGACGGCGGCGTACTGGCCCGCAAGGCCGATGTGCTCCCGGACCCTCGGTGCCTCGCGCACGACGTCGAAGCCCGCCACTCGTGCGGAGCCCTCGTCGGGCTTCAGAAGCGTCGTGAGGATCCGGACGGCGGTTGTCTTGCCGGCGCCGTTGGGGCCCAGAAGGCCGAAGACCACTCCAACCTCGACCCGCAGGTCGATGCCACGGAGAGCGCGGACGTCGCCGTAGCTCTTCCGGAGCCCATCGGTCTCGACCGCTGCCTCGGTAGCAGCCACCTCGTCACGCTACCGGTCCAACTTCGCCGCGCCGGTGCGGATAACCCCCATTTCGTAGGTAAGGATCACCGCCTGAACACGGTCGCGGAGCCCGAGCTTCATCAGGATTCGCTTCACGTGCGTCTTCACGGTCGACTCCTCGATGAAGAGAGACTCGGCGATCTCGCGGTTCGAGAGCCCGCGGCCAACGAGCTCGAGCACCTCGCGCTCGCGGGGCGTGAGCGCTTCGAGTCGGGCGCCGGACAGCGCCGCGGGAGGCTGGGTGGCCATCCGGTCGATCACTCGGCGGGTGACGGACGGTGAGAGCAGCGAGTCGCCGGCGGCGACCGTGTGGATCGCCGCGATCAACTCTTCCGGCTTCGTCCGCTTGAGCAGGAAGCCCGAGGCGCCGGCGCTGAGTGCCTCGAAGATGTAGTCGTCCTCCTCGAAGGTCGTCAGCACAACGACCTTCACGTCCGGCTCGACGGCGAGCACCTCGCGGGTCGCGGAAATACCGTCGACCTCGGGCATGCGGATGTCCATAAGGACCAGGTCGGGCCGGAGCTTTCGGATCTCGTCGAGCGCCGCGCGACCATCGCCCGCCTCACCGACGACCTCGATCGTCTCGTCGCTCGAGAGCACCGATCTGAGCCCGGCCCGCATCAGGTCGTCGTCGTCGACGAGCAGTACGCGCACGCGCCGGTCAGTCACTCCTGCTCCCCGCCGCCGTAGGGGAGCCGCGCCCGTACGCGGAAGACGCCGTTCATCGACTCGAAGGCCAGGCTTCCGCCCAAGAGCGACGCGCGTTCCCGCATGCCGACGATGCCGTGCCCGACATCTGCCGGCCCTGGAGTCGGCGAGGGGTTCATCACGCCGATCTCGAGCGCGTCGCCGGCGTAGGTGAGCGCGATCTTCGCGCTTCCGTTTCCGTGGCGAAGCGCGTTCGTCAGCGACTCCTGCAGGATCCGATACGCAGCCTGGTCGACGGCGGGGCCGAGCGGCTGCCGGGCGCCGTTCACGAGGACGTCCACCTCGAGCCCGGCGTCTCGGTGACGCTTCACCAGTGTGTCGAGCGCCGCGAGCCCAGGCG
The DNA here is from genome assembly GCA_046728705.1 of Actinomycetota bacterium. Classification (GTDB taxonomy): domain Bacteria; phylum Actinomycetota; class Thermoleophilia; order Gaiellales; family Gaiellaceae; genus JACDAN01. The sequence goes on along the minus strand of JBKPFE010000227.1, from coordinate 3,306 downwards.
GCTCGACGGCGTCTTCGTCCTCACGGAGCGCGCGCACGAGCGCGTCGATCTCTCCCAGCGTCTCGCGGGCGACCGTCTCAATCGTCGCCAGCGCGGTGCGCGAGCGCTCCGGATCCTTCTCGGCGAGCAGCCGGGCCGCGCCGGCCTGCACGAGGATGACGTTGATCGCGTGACCGGCGGAATCGTGGAGGTCGCGCGCGATGCGCGTCCGTTCTTCGGCGGCGGCGAGCTGCCGCTCCCGCTCGGTTTCTCTTTCGGCTCGCCGGGCGCGCTCCTCGAGCTCCGTCATTCGCTCGCGCCGCAATCTGACTCGGTCACCGAGGACCCAGGCGCCGCCCCAAACGAGCGCTCCGAACAAAGCCGGAACGATCGGAAACTCGTCACGGCCGATGCCCGCAGCCGCGACGTGGACAATGAAGAACCCCACGATCAGAGCGGCCGTCAGCCGTAGCCCGGTCCGTGTCGCGGCCGGGCTCAGGCCGACGAAGTAGAGGGCCACCGTCGGGCCGATGGGCGGACCGGGCGGGTAACCGAGTACGTTGAACGCAGCGCTGGCGATCGCGGTCACTGCGAACACGGCCAGCGGAGCCCGCCTGCGAGCGAGGAGCGGGAACGACGCGAAGGCCGCCAGCACAACCGCCGTCAGATCGAAGTTCCGCGCATCCTCATCGCTGGAGACGCCACCAGAAGCCATCAGCAAGAGCGTCATGGTGAAAACGACGAGCGCAATCCCGATGTCGATCGCGCGCTCCCTGTTCATGCACCGAGCGTAGCCGCCTGTTCATCCTCCTCGCGAGGCACCTTCGTCCTCCTGTGGTGGTACGGCCAGGTTGCTCCCTGCGGGCGATGTGTCGGCGGTAGCGGCGTCCGTAGCTTGGACGACATGACCACCCCGCAGGCCTCATCTCGTCTTGCGCGTCTTGCCGACCTCACCTATCGGCGCCGCGGGCGTGTCGTCCTCGCCTGGATTGTCCTGCTCGTGGCCGTCCTTGCGATTGTCCCGCGCTTCGCCGGTGACTTCTCCACTGAGTTCGGGACACCCGCCAGCGAGTCGAAAAAAGCCGCCGACCTGATCGAGGCGCACTTTCCGCAGAGCTCGGGCGAGAGCGTGAACGTGGTCTGGGAAGCGCCCGACGCGCGTGCAGCCCAGCCGCGCATCGACCGCTTCGTCGATGAGGCAAGCCGTGTCGAGGGCGTCGGGGATGTGTCCCCGCCGCGGTACTCCGCCGACGGCACGATCGGCCTGCTGCGCCTGGAGCTCGACCGCCCTTCTTTTCAGCTCGACACCGCCTCCGGCAAGACGCTCATCGACCTCGCCGAGGAGACCTCGGGTGAAGGCCTTCGGATCGAGCTCGGCGGCAACCTCATCAGCTCGGCGGAGGAGGGGGCGCCGCCGGAACTGATCGGCCTGCTCGCTGCGGCGGTCGTCCTCTTGATCGCGTTCGGCTCCGTCGTGGCCGCGGGCCTGCCCCTCCTCGTCGCGATCTTCGGGCTCGGCATCTCGGCAACGCTGATCGGGATCGTCGCCCTCATCATCGACACCCCCGATTTCGCCCCGGCAGTCGCGGGCCTGATCGGCATCGGCGTCGGGATCGACTACGCGCTGCTCGTCCTAACCCGCTTCCGCACGGCGCTCATCGGCGGGGCCGACGTTCGCGACGCGATAGTGGAGGCCGTCACGACGGCGGGCCGTAGCGTGATCGTCGCCGGCGGCACCGTCGTCGTCTCGATTCTCGGCCTCGCCTTCACGGGGGTCTCCTTCCTGTACGGGGTCGCGCTCTCGGCGAGCCTCGCCGTGGCCGTCGTCGTGGCTGCGTCGGTCACGCTCCTGCCCGCGACGCTTGCGTTCGCCGGCCGGCGTGTCGACCGGCTGCATATCCCCGGCCTCGGCCGCTCGCTGAAGACCGGCGGCGGGACGCTCGCAACCCGCTGGAGCCGCGTCATTCAGCGACGCGCCGCGGTCGCCGCAGTCGCGGGATCCCTCGTCCTGATCGCGCTCGCAGCCCCGGTGCTCGGCATTCGCTGGGGTTTCCCGGACGAGGGAAATAGCCCGGCCGGGAGCACGACGCGCGAGGCCTACGAGCTCGTGACCCGCGGGTTCGGGGCCGGGGCGAACGGGCCGCTCGTCGTCGCGGCGGAGCTGCCCAACAGCCTGGACGAGCTGACCCGGCGCTTCGAGGCGAGGCCAGGAGTTGCGTTCACCACGCCGCCGCGCGTCAGCAGCGACGGAGAGCTGGCGATCGTGACGGTGATCCCCGAGACTGCCCCGCAATCGTCGGCGACCAGCGATCTCGTCCGCTCGTTGCGGGAGGCGGCGCCTGAGAACGTCCATGTGGGCGGCCTCACCGCCACCGTGATCGACCAGAGCGACTATCTCGCTCGCCGGATCCCGGTCTTCATCGGCGGCGTGATCGCGCTCTCGTTCCTGATTCTCCTCCTGGCGTTCCGCGCGCCGCTGATCGCGCTCAAGGCCGGCGTCATGAACCTGCTCTCGGTGGTCGCCGCGTACGGCGTCGTCGCCTATGCGGCCGAGGGCGGCTGGTTCGGCTCGCTGCTCGGGATCGACGCCGACACGCCGATTCCGCCCTTCGTCCCGGTGATGATGTTCGCCGTCCTCTTCGGCCTCTCGATGGACTACGAGGTCTTCCTGCTCTCCAGGGTGCGGGAGGAGTACCTCCGGACCGGCCAAACGAGTGACGCCGTCGCCGACGGTCTCGCGAAGACGGCCCGAGTGATTACCGCGGCTGCCGCGATCATGGTCGTCGTCTTCCTAGCCTTCGTCTTCAGCACCGAGGTCTTCCTCAAGTTGATGGGCGTTGGGATGGCGACGGCGATCCTGGTCGACGCGACCATCGTCCGGATGGTGCTCGTCCCGGCCGTAATGCAGCTGATGGGACGCGCGAACTGGTGGATTCCCGGGTGGCTCGACCGGCTGCTCCCGCGGCTGGACGGCGAGCCAACGCGGATGCCGGCAGCTGCCGGGGAGAGGGGGTGAGGCTGATGCTTCTGGCCGAACAGGGCCACGGGTGGTGGGTCGTGTGGCCCATCCTCTGGCTCGTGGTCATTGTCGGAGTCGTCTGGTTCCTCAGCCGCCGCTGGCGACCGGGCAATTCATAGGCTCAACTCATGAGCCTCAATCCGAAGCGCGCCGCGGACGAGCTCGACGCTCGTCTGCGCGCGCTCGGTACGGCCGAGCGGGCCGAGCACGAGCGGCGGTACCTGAAGAGCGACCTCCAGCATCTCGGCGTGACCGTGTGGCAGATCGATCGCGAGGTCAAGGCGTTCGCAGCCCAATGGCCGGAGCTG
>JBKPFE010000387.1:0-2584 GCA_046728705.1 Actinomycetota bacterium | reverse complement strand
CGGAGGTAGCGCTGCGAGACCTGAGTCTCGTCGCGCGAGTCGTCGATCGCGCCGTGGTAGACGAGCTTGCGGTCGCGGTCGAAGAGGAAGACCTCGGGCGTGCGCTCGGCGCTGTACTCGGCGAGCGCCGACTGATCCTCGTCGTAGAGGTAGTCGAAGTTGAAGCCCTGCTGCTCGGCGCGCTGCTGCATCGCCTCGAACGAATCCTCGGGATACGCCTCGGCGTCGTTCGAGTTGATGGCGACGAGGCGGAAGCCGCGGTCGCCGAACTCGCGCTGCAGCTCGATCATGCGCCCTTCCCAGGCCTGCACGTAGGGGCAGTGGTTGCACGACCAGACGACTGCGAGCGCCGGCGCATCTGTGTAGTCGTCGAGCGAGTGGTTGCGGCCGTCGACGCCGGGCAGGTCGAAGGGCGGCGCTTCCGTGGTGAGCGTGAGTGTCATGTCAGTGCAGCCTCCAGTTGCTCGCGCGTCGGGACAGGCGAGACGCGGCGGTCCGGGAGGTGGTAGATGCGGCAGTTGAGCGCCGGGCGCGCCTGGGCGCCCTGCGGGTCGATGTCGCGTCCGTCGACGCGGATCGTCGGCGAGCCGGGGAACGCCAGCTGCACGGCCTCGTCGTGGGTTCGCACCTCGCGGACGTTGACCTGTGCGTCGACGCCACGGCTCTCGAGCACCTCCTCGAGCAGGGCCTTCGCCTCGGGGTGCGACGGGCACCCTTCCCAGTACAGAAACTCGATCGTCACGCGGGCAAACGCTAGCGAGCGCGACGCACCTTACGGCGCCAGATGTCCGGCGGCTAGCCCGGACGTGTCCCGGAAAGATACCCCGCGACGCCACCAAGCGAGGCAGGCGTCAGGCCAGCTTCTCGCCACGCGTCTCGCTGCCGAAGACGCCCGCGACGATCCCGCCCACGGCCATCACGATCGCGACGAAGGTCAGCGACCAGGTCGTGCTGCCGGTCGCGTCCTTCAGGTTCCCGAAGATGTACGGGCCCGCGATCGCGGCCGCCTTCCCCACGCCCTCCATCAGCCCGAACGCGCTCGAGCGCAAGCGCGTCGGGAACAGCTCGGCCGTGTACGGGTAGACGGCTCCCCACGCCCCGAGGTTGAAGAAGCCGACGAAGAAGAGAGCCGTGATGTAGACCGCCTCCGAGTCTGCGACCGCGAACGCGTACGCCGAGAGCCCGCCGAGCAGCAGGAACGCGGCCAGCGTGGGCTTGCGCCCGACCCGCTCGACGAGCCAGATCGCAGCCGCATAGCCGGGGAACTGCGAGAGCGCGCTGAGCGTGAGCAGCAGGTAGACGTCGATCGTGAAGCTCTTCTCCGCCTGGAGCACGAACGGCAACCAGAGGAAGAGGCCGTAGTACGACACGTTGAGCGCGATCCAGACGAGCGCGGTCGAGATCGCCCGCACCCTGAGGCGCCCGGCCAGAAAGTCGCGGACCGAGGAGCGAGTCTCGGGCGGCGCCTCGAACTCCGCCTCGGCCACAGGCCGGCCGGCGATCTCGGTCAGCACCTCGGCCGCCTCGCGGGAGCGCCCGCGCCGGGCGAGGAAGTACGGGCTCTCGGGCAGCGCCCTCCGAACGAGGAAGGCGAGGAAGGCGGGGAAAGCGGCCGCCACGAACAGATAGCGCCAGCTCCAGTCTCCGAAGCGGTCGAAGGTCGGGCCGAGGAAGACGTAGGAGAGGCCGGTCGCGAGCAGCAGGCCGACGGGCCACCAGAAGTCGAGGAAGACAAGCAGGCGGCCCCGCCGCTGCGGCGGCAGGTACTCGGCCAGCATCGAGGGATCGACGACGAGCAGCGCGCCCAGGCCGAGGCCGGCGAGGAAGCGGAAGGTCATCACCGACCACGGGCCCCACGAGAGCGCGGTCAGCGCCGTGAAGACCGCGTACCAGAGGATCGCGTACTGGAAGATCGCCCGGCGACCGATCCGGTCGGCCAGCCGGCCCAGCACGAGGCTGCCCACGAGCGAGCCGGCGAGCGCGGCGCTGTTGACCAGGCCCTGCATGCGCCCGTTGAGGTCCCAGAGCGCCGCGAAGGTCGGTTGCACGAACCCGACGAGCAGGATCTCCATCGCGACGAACGTCCAGGCGACACCGGTGACGATGATCGCCTTGCGGTGGAAGCTGGTCAGCCCGTTCTCGCGGAGGACCTCCTCCACGTCCCGCACACGCGGCGCTGCAACTTCGGCTACTGACACTCGGGGCCCTCCTGCCCAAGTTTTAGACTGCTAGTCGAAAACTGCGCCCGAGTCTACAGGGTTTCCGCTTCTGAGTCGAAAACACAGCGGCCCGCGCCCGCGCAAGTCACGCTCGCGGTCGTCTTCCAGGTGCGGGCCGGGAAGCTGCAGGTGCTCCTCTGGCAGCGCGCAAGGATCCCTTCGCCGGAGCATGGTCCCTCCCAGGCGCCTACCTCGAGCGCGGCGAACGCTCGAGGACTCGATCCCGTGGGGTGCGTAAATTCGATCTCGCTGCAAATGACACCTTTCCAAGGGCGCAGACCTCGCCCGTGCGCGCACGCTCGAGGAGGCTAGGTGGTCTCTACGGACGCACGACCAGGCGTGCGCTCTAACTCTGGCCCAGTCGC
>JBKPFE010000055.1:0-7043 GCA_046728705.1 Actinomycetota bacterium | reverse complement strand
CTCGCTCGCCTACCTCCTGTTCCGCATCGGAGCCCGCGAAGGCACGCTCCTCTACGTCGCGCTCGGCGCCGGGATGATGGGGATCTGGTCGTCGACGCTGTTCGGCTCGGGCGGGGCGATCCAGTGGCAGCGCTGGCAGGGAACGCTCGAGTACTGCATCGCCGTGCCGCCGCCGCTCCTGCTCGTGATCGTCCCACTGACGCTGGCGACGGCGACGATCGGGCTCTACTCGCTGACCGCGACGCTGGTATGGGGCCGGCTCTTCTTCGACGTCCCGCTCGACGTGGCCCACCCGGTCGCGTTCGTCGTCGCGTTGCCGGTGACGGTGGTCGGCCTCGGGCTCCTCGGCCTGATCCTCGCCTCGACGTTCGTCTTGTACCGCAACGCCAACGCCCTCTCGAACCTGCTCGAGTACCCGGTCTGGCTCGTCACCGGGCTGCTCGTGTCGCTGTCGCTGCTGCCGGGCTGGGTCGGGCCGATCTCGTGGGCGCTGGCGCCGACCTGGGGAGTCAATGCGCTCCGCGAGGCGGCGATCACGGGCAATCCTTGGCCCGAGATCGGCATGTGTCTCGCCCTCGGTGCCGTCTACCTAGTGATCGGCCACTTCGCGCTCCAACACTTCGAGCGGCTCGCGCGCGAGCAAGCGACGCTCTCCCTGACCTAATGACGAACGCCAGGGTGTTCTTCGTCGGCGGCTACCTCTCGTACCGCGCGCTCTTCAACTGGATGCACTGGTCGTACTACATCCCGACCATGCTCGGCGCTCCGGTCTTCCAGGTGCTCTTTTTCGCCTACATGGGGCGCTTTGCCGAGGTGGAGAACGACGAGTTCTTCGTCGTCGGCAACGCGGTGCAGCTGTCCGCCATGGCGGGGATCTACGGGATGGCGATGACCGTCGGCGGCGAGCGGTGGACCCAGACGCTCTCGCAGTTGATGGCCACGCCCGCCAACCGACTGCCGCTCTTCCTCGGACGGGCGCTGCCACTGATTGCGAACGGGATCATCACGTCGGCGTTCGCGTTCACCGTCGGCTGGCTACTGCTCGACGTCGAGATCGCGGCAAGCCAGATCCCGGCGCTCGCCGTTGTCGTGGCGGCGAGCGCCTTTGCCTGCACGTCGCTCGGGCTCGTCGTCGGCGCGATCGGCCTTCGTGTACGCGACGTCTTCTTCCTCGCCAACCTCGTCGTCTACGCGCTCGTGCTCTTCTGCGGTGTCAACATTCCGCTCGAGTCGCTTCCGAACTGGATGGAGACGGTCAGTCGCGGGCTGCCGCTCACGCACGGGATCGAGGCGGCGCGGGCGATCGCGGACGGCGCGTCACTCGCCGAGGTGGATCATCTCGTCTGGACCGAGCTCGGGATCGGCGCCTGCTACGCCGCCGCCGCCTTCGGGCTCTTCAAGCTGTTCGAGTTCGAAGGCCGGCGGCGGGCAAGCTTCGAGTCGATTTAGCCTGCGCGTCCTGCTCGCAGGGCATGATCCTCTGGCGTGAACGTGCCGCCGGTGCCGGCGAATCTGGAGCGGGCCGCGAGTTGGTCCTGGCGGCTGCTCGTCTGCGCCGCCGCCGTGCTCGCGGCGCTGGCGCTGCTCTGGTACCTGCGCGTAATCGTCCTACCGGTCATGGTGGCGCTGACAATCGCGCCGGCGCTGGCTCCAGTCGCAGCGAAGCTTCGAAGCCTTCGCCTCAGGCGCCCAGCCGCCGCGCTCGCGCTTCTCTTCGGATTAGCCGTCGTGGCGGGGTTGATAGCAATCGTGACCGCTTCCGTGCTCGCACAGTACGAGGAGCTCGTCGACTCGGTCTCCCGGGCCGTGGACGACATCACGGAGCGGCTCGAACGCGAACCGTTCAACTTGTCCCTGGAACGGTCGGGTGATTTCCGTTCGAGCCTGAACGATTACTGGCGCGAGGCTTCGAACTACGCGGTCTCAGGCGTGCAAGCGGGCATCGGCTTGCTCACGGGCCTGGTCCTGGCCATCGTCATGCTCTACTTCGTCCTTCGAGACGGCGCTGCGTTCTGGGACTGGATCCTGCGGCGCTTCGCACCGGAGACGCGGCCAGCGATCGACCGGGCCGGGCGGCGGGCGTGGGCCGTCCTCGGCGGCTTCGTGCGGGGAACGGCGCTCATTGCCTTCGTCGATGCTTCGCTGATCGGGATCGGGCTCTGGTTGCTAGGCGTGCCGCTCGCGTTCGCGCTCGCCGTGCTCGTCTTCATGGGGGCGTTCGTGCCTTTCGTCGGCGCGTTCGTCTCCGGCCTCGTCGCCGTGTTGGTTGCGTTCGCGGACGAGGGCTGGGAGATCGGACTCGCTGCGCTGGCGATTGTGGTGGGCGTGCAGTTCATCGAGGGGAACTTCCTGCAGCCGATCATCCAGAGCAGGACAGTCGATCTTCACCCTGCGGTGATCCTGCTCGCGGTTGCCGCGGGCGCCTCGCTCTGGGGCATACCCGGCGCCTATCTCGCAGTGCCGGTGACGGCGGTCGTCTTTGCAGTCGTCGCATCGCTCCGGGCCGAGCCCGCAGTTCGCGGTCCCTAGTCAGGCAGCCGCAAAGTGCTTGCCGGGATCGCCGGCCAGGCGCGCGAGCAACTCGGCGGCGCGGAGGGCGGCGCCACCTGGCCCACCGATCGCACCGGGGTGAGTGGCATCGGCTCGCATCAGCTGCTCCATCGCCCGCCAGGCCTGCGGTGCCTGGAGGAGGGCGAAGCTCAGCTTCGGGAAGCGCTCAAGGGCGAGCTTCGCCCGCCACGAGGCGGCTGCGGAAAGTGCGAGCACCCGCGCTAATTCTTCTGCATAACGGGTGAAATCTGGCGTTCTGCCGGCGATGATGTCGACCGCCGCATCGGCCGCGAGCTGCGCGCTGAGCAAAGCCTCGTAGATCCCGTCGCCCGAGACCGGATCGACCAGCCCCGCGGCATCGCCGACCAAGGCGGTGCGACCGCGGGCCGGCGACGAGCCTGGCCGGCGGAGCGGCAGCCGGTAGCCGCGGACATCGGTGAGTGCATCCTCTGGGATGCGGTGCTCGCGGCAGAGCCGGGTGAGGTGCGTCCGCAGCCGCGGTCCCTGATGGAGCCAGCCGCCGACGCCGACGTTGACGTGGTCGCCCTTGGGGAAAACCCAGCCGTAGCCGCCCGGGACGATTCCGAACTCAATCACCGCGCGACGGGCGTAGCGGCTGCGCTGGACCCGTCCGTACGGAACATTTGCCTCGAGCGCCACCTCGTGCTCGTGCCCGTCGAGCCCGAAGCTCTTCGCGGTCACGCCGTTGACGCCGTCGGCGCCGATCAAGACGGTCGCGTCGATCGGCACCCCGTCGACCGCGAGCGGCGAGAGCTCGACCTTGGCGCCGTCACTGAACTCGGCGCCGGCCTCCCGGGCCTGCTCGACCAGGAAGGAGTCGAGGCGGCGACGCTGGGTCATGACCACGAGCGGCTCGGCGGTGCGGCGAACGAACCGGCGACGAAAACCGAGTCCTAGCTCGAAGACGTCCACCTCCTCCTCGACGACAGGCGCGACCGAGAACGGGAGCAGGCGGAGGGCGCGGTAGGTCAGGCCGCCCCCGCAGGGCTTGTCGCGCGGGAAGCGCGACTTGTCTATTAGTAAGACGCGCGCGCCCGCGCGCGCGAGGCGGAAGGCCGCGGTCGAGCCGGCCGGGCCGGCCCCGACGACGAGGGCATCGAAGCGCTCCACGGCTACTATGGGCCTTCCCCTGGGGGTGTTCCCGAGTGGCCAAAGGGGACGGGCTGTAAACCCGTTGGCTCAGCCTTCGGAGGTTCGAATCCTCCCGCCCCCACTTCTCGCAGGCGCCAGATCCAGACCACCGGCAGCAGGACGATCGCGGCGGCGCCGAGCGCCAGCGCCGCGACGCCGAGCCACTCGAGCACCGCTCCGCCCAGCAGCGCGAGCCCCGCGCCGAGCAGCGCCGAGCCGAGATCGTTGAAGCCAAGCAGCTTGCCCCGCTCCGCCGGGCTCGATCGGTCGGCGAGCTGCGCGGTGGCGGCGACGAACGAGACGTTCCAACCAAGCCCGAGGCCGAACAACAGGATCCCGGTCATCACGACGCCCTCGAAGAGCTGAATGCCCGCGCACGAGACCGCCATCACGGCGAGCCCGCCGGCCAGTGCAGGTGTCCGGCCGATGCGATCGACCAGCGCGCCGACCTGCAAGACGAGCGCGTACATGCCGAGCACGTGCGCACCGATAATCGGGAAGATCAGGTGCTGCGCGTGGTCGCGGTGGTCGACGACGACGTAGCCGGTCAGGTTCATCACCGAGACCATCACGCCCATCGATGCGAACCCGGCCAGCAGTGCTGGGATCACGCCGGGGCGGCGGACGATCTCGCGCAGTGGAGCCGCCGGCGACGTCGGTCCCTGCTGGTCGCCCGCGATCAGCTCGGCAATGCGCTTCGGGTCAGGTCGAACGCTGAGCGCAATCCCCATCGCGACGAGAGAGATCACGCCGGCGGCGAGCCACGGAATCGTGAGGACGCTCGCCGTGAGCTCGTCCTGGCCCGCGAAGATCGGACTGAAGACGGCAGGGCCGAGGATGGCGCCGAAGACGGCGCCGATGAGCACGTACGCGATCCCCCTCGCCCGTCGCGACGGTGGGTACATGTCGCCTGCGGCCGTTCTGACGAGGAGCGAGATGCCGGCGGAAGCGCCGATCAGCGCAAAGCCCGTGATGACGGCGAGGGCCGAATCGGCCCAAGTTCCGAGCGCGGTGAGCCAACAGCCGACGGCTCCCAGAGCGAATCCGGCGGCGATCACCGGGACGCGACCGAAGCGGTCCATGGAACGGCCGGCGGGGACGGCGGTCAGGGCCGAGGCCGTCAGGAAGATCGCGGGCCCGAGCCCAAGCAGGCTCTCGATGCCGGTGACGAGCACGAAGGTGAGCGACGCGACCGCCGCCACCAGCTGGAGGACAGCCGAGTTGACCGCCATGACCGCCGCGAGCAGGACCGTGTTGCGGCGGATCGGAAGCTCGGCGGCGGTCGCACTCACCATCCCATGATCGCAGGAGGAGGCGCGGCTACATTCGACCGCGTCGTCAGCCGGTTCGCTCCGGCCGGGGCAGCTCGACGACGAACGTCGCGCCGTCACCGGGTGCGGAAGCCAGTTCGAGACGGCCGCCCATCCGCTGGGCGAGCTCCCGGGAGATGTAGAGGCCAAGACCCGTCCCCCTCGTGCCTCGGGCGGGCCTGTGGTTCGCGCGATAGAACTTCTCGAAGATGCGCTCTCGGTCAGCGGGGCCGACTCCGGGCCCGGCATCGGTGACCATGATCCGGACGTGGCCGTTCGTGCTCTCGGCCGACACCGTCACTGGACCGCTCCCGTACTTGGCCGCGTTGTCGAGCAGGTTCACGACCACCTGCTGAAGGCGATCAGGGTCACCGGACGCGACCCCGATCTCGTCCTCGATCTGGACCTCGATCGTCAGCGATTCCGGCAGCTGGGTCCGCATCGTCTGAACCGCCGAGCGAACGACGTCGGCCACATCGACAGCCGCACGTTCGACACGTAGCTCGCCGCGGTCGAGTTGGCTCGTCAGCAACACCTCTTCGGTGATCTGGCTCAGCCGCGCCGCCTCGGTCGCGATCATCTCTAGGAGGCTCAGCTTGTCCTCGGGAGGGAGATCGATGTCTCGCCGAAGCAGCGTCTGCGCGGCGCCGTAGACGCCGGTCATCGGCGTACGAAGCTCGTGCGAGATGGTGGCTACGAAGTCGCTCCTCTCCTCCTCCAGCAGCCGCTCGCCCGTGACGTCGCGGAACGCGTAGACGATGCCGTCGGGGCTCAGAACGGCGACGAATGAGAGCCAGAGATCGCGTCCTCCGATCTCGATTGGAAGCGTGACGGCTCTCGCCGTTGCGCCTTCCTCGGCGACGGGAATACTCGCGGCGAGGGTCTCCCAGCCGGCGATTACGTCGGCCGGAGCGTGGCCGAGGATGTCTTCGGCCGCGAGGCCCGTTGCGAGCGTCGCAGCACGATTCCAGAGTCGGACCATCCCGGCGCCGTCGACGAGAAAGATTCCGTCACCGACCGCCTCGAGCACCTGCGCCGCCTGCTCCCGCTCGGCTGCCACGGCCCGCGCTGCCGCCTCGGCCGCCTCGAGCCGCCGCCGCTCCTGCTGGAGGCGCGCATTCCGGACGGCCGCCCCCATCTGTGCGACGAGACCTTCAAGCAGCTCTAGCTCGTCCGCCGTGTATTCGCCGCTGTCGGTCATCAGCTGGACGACGCCGACGACGCGGCCTTCGTCCTTGACCGGAACCATCATCGCGGCCGACGTCTTGGACGGCCCGGCGTCCGGAATTTTCTGGAGCTTCCCTTCCGCGTCAACGTTGTAGAAGACGCCGCCGACCTTGGTCACGCGCTCTGAAACGTCGTTGAAGAGCAGCGGCTCGCCGCTGACGATCACGCGACTCTGCATGCCGCCGCCCTCGCGGTTCAGACGGAGCGCCGGCAGCGTGGCCGCATCGAGCACGCTTCCGTCCGTCCAGGCGTATTCGCAGTGGATCAACTCATCGCGGCTGTCATAGGAGGAGACGATGAGGCCGTCGTGCTGGATGACGTCCCCGACGAGCTCGTGGAACCGCTCGTAAATCCGCTCGGGCTCGATGCTCTCCCCCAGCCGCCGAGCGGCATGCAGGAGCAGCTCGGCGAGCTCTGCCTTCCGCCTCAGTTCGCGGTTGTTCACTCGCCTGACCCTAGTTCAGTGCGTGCGGTAGGCAAAGACTCAGGCGTCCTCGTAAGCCCGGAATAGTGGACGTGTGGTCCCGGGACGAATCGGACCCTCGGAAGCGAGGCCTAAGAGCTTCCGAGACCGGCTAACCTAGGTGGCTCTCGCCCTCTTAGCTCAGTTGGTAGAGCACCTCCATGGTAAGGAGGGGGTCGACGGTTCGAGTCCGTCAGAGGGCTTACCTAAAGTGCCTGCAAATCGACCTGTTGCTTCGGTACGACCGAGCACCTCCGTGGAACGGAGGTGCTCGGTGAACCCGGCGCGAAGGGCTGTGCGGCAACCGGCCTGAGTAAGCGTCTTTACGATCGCCTCTTCAT
>JBKPFE010000300.1:0-11993 GCA_046728705.1 Actinomycetota bacterium | reverse complement strand
GCGATGATCGCCTGCTTGAAGGTGACGTCCTCGCCGCCCTCGACCGCGATCGTGTTCGCGTCCTTGAAGCGGCCGGCGCCCTTGACCCACTCGACACCGTTCGCCTTGAAGAGCGAGGCAACGCCGTCGGTCATCTGCTTGACGACGCCTGCCTTCCACTCGTTCGCGGTCGCGAAGTCGAGGTTGGGCGCCCCGACCTGCACGCCGAGCTTGCCGAAGGTGTGCTCGGCCTCCTTGATCGCGAACGCGGTCTGCACCCAGGCCTTGGTCGGGATGCACCCGATGCGGAGGCACGTGCCTCCTAATTCGGGCGCCTGCTCGATGCAGACTGCGTTGGCGCCGAGCTGTGCGGCGCGGATCGCGGCGGTGTAGCCGCCCGGGCCGCCTCCGAGGACGGCAACGTCAGATTCCATCGGTCTCTCGCTCCCTCAGTCGCTTGTCGGGCTCGATCCTACTGACGGGCGCCCTGGCCACTGCAGACGTGGCTAGGGGTCAGACCCCTGGACGCGGCTCGTTACGACAGGTTGAGGCGCATCGTCCACGAGTGGTCGGTTTGCTCCACCTTCTCGAAGCCCTGCTTCTCGAAGACGTGCTGTGCAGGGCTGTCGTCGGCGACGCTGAGGCTGAGTCCCTGGTAGCCCTGCTCGCGCGCGAGTCCGACCAGCGCGTCGAGGAGCTCGGTCCCGACACCATGGCCGCGGCGGCTCGGCACGACCGCGATCGCCATCTCCGGGATCTGATCGTCGACGAAGCCGAAGCCCGGCTCGTCGGGCGTGAAGAGCCGATACCACGCCGCCCCCACCGGGAATCCGCCCTCGAGCGCAATCACGGCCGCATCGCCACGTCTCCCCCACCCGGCCACGTAGCGCCACAGCGAGGCGTCCTCGACCATCCCGGCCGAGCGCCAGTAGAAGGCGTGGCGGAGCATGTCCTTCAGGAACCGGACGTCTTGCGGGTTTCCGCGCCTGATCACGTCAAAGCTGTTCGACGAGCTGCAGGCGATTGCCGTCCGGGTCGAAGACATCGAGCAGGCGGACCTCGTTGTGGATCTCGAGCACGGTTCCGACCTCGACACTCTCGGCGCGAAGCCGCTCCGCCTCCGCCTTGGCGTCGTCGACGTCGATCGTCGCCACCCCCGCCTCTTCCGGCTCCCCCTCGGCGAGCGCGATCTGCATGCCGGCCCGCTCGAGGTTGGCCCAGCCCTCGTCCTCGTCGAGGTACGTCTCGGTGAAGCCGAGCTTGCCGGTGTAGAAGGCACGCGCGGCCGCCAGGTCACGAACGCGGTACCAGACGCGCATGCCCGGACCCTAGAGGGCGAGCCCCGGTTCTTCGAGCAGCGCGCGCACTGTGCCGAGGAACTCAGAGGCCACGGAGCCGTCGAGGGCGCGATGGTCGCAGGTCAGCGTCAGGCTCATCATCGGGTTGATCTCGAGCTCGCCGTCGACGACCACGGGCTTCTCCTCGATCGCACCGACCGCCAGGATCGCCACCTGCGGCGGGTTGAGCACGGCGACGAACTGCTCGATCCCGTACATCCCGAGGTTGGAGATCGTGAAGGTGCCTCCCTCGAGATCGGCCTGCTGGAGCTTGGCCTCGCGGGAACGGGTGACGAGGTCCGCGCGCGCGGCCGCGATCTCCGCAAGGGTGAGGCGCTCGGCGCCGCGGATGACCGGGACGACGAGGCCGCGGTCGGTGGCGACCGCCATCCCCACGTCGGCGCTCGAGAAGCGCGTGACCGTCTCGTCGGCGTAGTGCGCATTCACCTGCGGATGGCGCATGAGCGCCGCGGCGCAGACCTTCGTGAGCACGTCGGAGACGGTCGGCTTGGTCTCGCCTTCACGCGTCAGCTCGACGAGCCGCTCTCGGAGCTCTTGAGTACGCGTCATGTCGGCGGACATCACGAGCTGGAAGACCGGCGCCTCCCAGGCCTTGGTCAGCCGGCGCGCGATCGTCTTCCGAATCGAGGTCAGCTGCTCGACCTCTGGCTCGGCAACGGGCTTGGTGGGAGCCGCTGCGGGGCCCGCCGCGGCCGGGGTCGGGGCGGCAACCGCCCGCTCGACGTCCTCGGCGACAATCCGCCCTTCGGGCCCGGTGCCGCGCACCTGCGCCAGCTCGATTCCGCGCTCACGGGCGATGCGGCGCGCGAGCGGCGAGGCCTTCACGCGACCGTCGGCGGCCGACGGCTGCGGCGCCTCCGGCTGCAGTTCTGCCTGGACCGCGGCTTCCCGCCCGCGCTCCCGCTCCTCGTCGCGGGCCGGCGCGCGCGAGCCTTCTTCCTCGGGGGCCTCTTCGGGCTCGGGCTCGGGCTCGGGCTCGGCTTCGGGCACGGCCTCGCCCTCCTCGCCGACGACGGCGATCGTCTGGCCGACCGGGACCTCCCCCTCCTGGACGGCGATCTTCAGGAGCACGCCGGAGGCGTCGGCCTCGACCTCCTGCGTCACCTTCTCGGTGTCGAGCTCGTAGAGCGGCTCACCCTTCTCGACCCGCTCGCCCTCCTGCTTCAGCCAGCGAACGACGGTGCCGGACTCCATGCCCTGGCCGAGCCGGGGGAGCTTGATCTCAGTTGCCATTCGATCGTCCGACGGTCGTCAGGATCGCCTGGAGCACGTCCTCCGCGTGCGGAACGACCCATTCCTCCATCACGGGCGCGAACGGCAGCGGTGTGAACTTGGCGCCGACGCGCTCGATCGGCGCGTCGAGCCAGTCGAAGGCCTGATGCTGGACGACCGCCGCAACCTCGGCGCCGAAGCCCATCCGCGTGACCGCCTCGTGTGCGACGACGCAGCGGTTGGTCTTCTTGACCGACCCGACGATGGTGTTCTCGTCGAGCGGCTGGAGCGTGCGCGGGTCGACGACCTCGACGGAAACGCCCTGCTCCTCGGCCTGCTCGGCGGCCGCGAGTGCCTCGTGCACGAGTCGGCCGGTGGCGACGACGGTGACATCCTCGCCTTCCCGGTGCACGCGGGCCTCGCCGAGCGAAATCGGCTCCAGCTCGTCCGGTACCTCCTCCTTGATCCCGTAGAGCGTCCGGTGCTCGAAGAAGATCACCGGGTTGTCCTCGTAGATCGAGCTGTAGAGAAGCCCGCGGACATCGGTCGGGGTCGAGGCGAAAACGACCTTGAGGCCCGGGATGTGGACGAACCAGGCCTCGAGCTGCTGGGCATGCTGCGCGCCCGGCGACCAGCCGGCGCCGCCCTGCGTCCGGATCGTCAGCGGCACCTTCAGCTGCCCGCCCGACATGTAGCGGTGCTTCGCCGCCTGGTTGATCACCTGCTCGGCGGCGAGCGTGAGGAAGTCCTCGTACATGATCTCGACCACCGGGCGCATGCCCTGCATCGCCGCGCCGATCCCGGTGCCGACGATCGCCGCCTCGGAGATCGGAGTGTTGCGCACGCGCTCGGGCCCGAACTCGTCGAGCATCCCCTGGGTGACGCCCATCGAGCCGCCCATCTCGGCGATGTCCTCGCCCATGATGAAGACGTCCTCGTCCTGCCGCATCGCGGTCGAGAGAGCGTCGCGGACGGCTTCGCGGTAGCTGAGCTCAGGCATCAGGCGTAGATGTTCTTCAGGGCGTCCTCGGGCTTGGGGTCGGTGCCTGCCTTGGCGAACTCGACCGCACCCTCGACGAGCTCCGTCACCTCACGGTCGAGCTCCTCGAACTCGTCGTCGGAGATATCGAGCGCCGCGCGCAGCTTGTCGAGCGGGTCCTGGGTCTCACGCAGCTGCTTGAGCTCGTCCTTTGGACGGTAGACCTGCGGATCGCCGATGTAGTGGCCGGTCAGGCGGTAGGTCTCGGCGAGCAGGAAGACCGGGCCCCGACCGGAGCGGGCGTGCTCGACCGCCTTCGACGCCGTCTCGTAGACCTGCTGCACGTCCTGCCCGTCCACCTTCATCGACTCCATCCCGTAGGCAACCGCACGTTGGGTCAGATCTTTGATCGGCATGTGCTGGCTGGCCGGCGTCGACTCGGCCCAGTGGTTGTTCTCGCAGACGAAGACGGCCGGGACCTGCCAGAGCTGCGCGAGGTTTAGGGACTCGTGGAAGGTGCCGATGTTGGTCGCGCCGTCGCCGAAGAATGCGACCGCGACGCGCGGCTCGTCCCGGAACTTGAAGGCGAGTGCGGCGCCGATGGTCGCCGGCAAACCACCGCCGACGACGGCGTTCGCGCCCAGGTTGCCGCGCTCGACGTCGTAGAGGTGCATCGAGCCGCCGTAGCCGTGCGAGCAGCCCTCGAGCTTCCCGTACAGCTCGGCCATCACTTCGTTCGGATGGGTGCCCTTGGCGAGGGTATGCCCGTGAGCCCGGTGCGTCGAGGCGATCACGTCCCCTTCCTCGAGCGCGCGGCAGACACCGACGGCGACCGCCTCCTGGCCGATCGCGACGTGCAGGAACCCCGGCAGCTCGCCCGCGCGGAAGCGCTCCTCCACCTTCTCCTCGAAGCGGCGGATGAGCAGCATCTCGCGGAAGAACTCCCGCAGGAGCTCAGGCGAAACCGCCCCCTTCCTCTCGACCTTCGCCATCGGCGTTCAGTCTATGCTCGGGCCCATGCGTGTCGCCGACCAGTTCCGTGAGCTCGAGTCGCAGCTGCCGGCCGACTGGGCCGATGCGCGGCTGGCTCTGGTCGTCGACGATGCGTCTCGCAGCGAGCGGGCGGCGGCGTTGCTGGCGCCGCTCGGGCCGGGGAAGCTCGGGAACCGGATTCAGCTGACCGTGTCGCGGCAGGGTGGCAGTCTGGAGCGGCTGCGCCGGCTGCTGGCACGGATCGATCGGGACCGGATTCGCGGACGCCTGGAGCTCGTGACCTTTTCGGCCGCGGCGGCGGAACCGACGCGGGAGCCGCGTGCGTCGTGGCCGCCGCTGGAGGAGGCGTGGCTGTCGGCGGTGGCCGCCTTGCCCGAGGACTGGAGCGATCTCTACGCGGAGGTCGAGCTTGCCTCCAGCGACTTCTTGGATCTGGGCGCGCTCCGGCTGGCGCCGCTGAACCCCTCGCGGCCCGACCGCGGGCTCGCGATGAGGTTCAGGGTCGCTCGGAGCTTCGGCTACGGCGCCTCGTCGGAGATGACCAGACGCTGCATGGCGCGACTCGACGAGGAGGGGATCAAGGGGCGGTTGCTGATTCTCTGGGCACTGTCCGACTCGAAGGCTGTCGCCACTCAAGGTCCGGTCTGGTACCGCGAGAGCGGGCCGGTCTAGGCATGGCCGATCCGGTCTCTTGGCTCATGATCGAGGCGGGCTGGAAAGTGGTCGCGGCCGACGGGACTGAGGTCGGCAAGGTCGAGGAGATCGTCGGCGACACCGGCTCCGACATCTTCAATGGGCTTGCTGTGTCGACGGGCTTGCTCGCGAAAGCGAAGTACGTTCCGGCCGAGCGGGTGTCGGAGATCACCGAGGGCGAGGTGCGGGTGGACCTGCCGCCGGAGCGGATCGAGCACCTCGACGAGCACGAGCCGCAGCCGCCGTCGGCGGAGTTCGGCGCGTAGCTGGGCTTCGGGCTTCGCGGCGCCGGGCCTACAATGAGAGCGTGCTGGAGCGAGTGTCGGTTCGCCTGGCCCCGATCGCGAATCGGGCGGCCGAGTACGGCCCCGCGGTCCCTGCTTGCTGCAACGTTTGCCGGACGTGCACGACTACGAACCTCGTTGGGCTTGCGCTTGGAGGCCTGACGGTCGCCGGCGTGGGCGTAAGCCAGTTCGCGCGCCGGGTTTCGGCGTCTTTACAGGGTCGGACCCCGTAAGGGATCTCGATCACGCACGAACTCCCGCAGTCTCGCGCGGGCGATCTCTGGGTCCTCTCCGAACTGCGCGAGGACCCACGACGACGTCAAGAAATCGGGCGCGCGGCGCCGGCCAAGGGCAGCGGGGTGACTGCTCCAGGGCCAATCCTCGGCGTCACGACAGAGTCCGGCTTCGACCGGATTGTTCGCGATGTACCGAATGACCTCGAGCCCGTGAGCCTCGTCTTCCACCATGACGGAGAAGAAGCGGTCTTGGAAGAGGTGTCCGACAGACCCGTGCCGCCGGTTGAACGACTGAGCGTACTCGCCATTCAGCCGCTGCATGCCTGCTGACAAGTTCTCGTCCTGCGTCTCGATCAGCAGATGGAAATGGTTCGTCATGAGGCAGTAGGAGTGGCACGCCCACCAGAGTCGGCCGAGCACGCGGCGGAGAATCGCGAAGAACATCTCGCGATCACCGTCGTCGAGGAACACCCGCCGCCGGTTGTTGCCGCGCGACGTGACATGGTGGAAGCCGGCGGCGACTACACGTGGGATA
Organism: Actinomycetota bacterium; assembly: GCA_046728705.1. GTDB lineage: Bacteria > Actinomycetota > Thermoleophilia > Gaiellales > Gaiellaceae > JACDAN01. The sequence goes on along the minus strand of JBKPFE010000300.1, from coordinate 5,724 downwards.
CGTCGAGGCACCCGACCAACGTACGGTCGGCTGAGCGCATGAAGGCGTGAGCGTGACTTATCGACGCACTTCCGTCGGTGACTCTTTACGGGGTCCGACCCCGTAGGGACGACGGCCTCAACCGATGATCTCCCCCAGCTCTCGCGCGAGCGTCGCCGCGCCCGTCTTGTCGGCGGCGATCACCAAGCAGGTGTCGTCGCCGGCCAGCGTCCCGACGACAAGCGGGTGCGCCAGTCGGTCCAGGGCCCGGCCGATCGCCGGCGCGGAGCCGAGCTCGGAGTGGACGACGACGATGTTCTGCGCCGCCGTCGCCCGTCGACCGAACTGCGACAGCACCGAGGCCAGCGCCTCGCGTGGATCGCTGCGCCGCCCGTCCTGAGCGAGCACGTACCGCGGGCGACCGAGCTGGTCGTGGCTCTTCTCGAGCCCGAGCTCGCGGATGTCCCGCGAGACCGTCGCCTGGGTCGCTAGACACCCCTCGCTGGCCAGAGCCGCCAACAGGTCGTGCTGGGTCCCGATCCGCCGCCGCGAGACGAGGCTCGCAATCAAGCGCTGACGCTCGGGCTTGGAGAACGGACGGGCGTCGGGCTTCACGGCGAGAGAATAGGTTTCCGCCAGCCCCAACCGCGGTAAGTTTCTTCCCATGCTGTTGCGCAAAGTCCTCTGGATCGGGTTGTCTGCCTTCGCGATGTGGGCCGGCCGCAAGGCGGCCGCGAGGGTATTTCGCATCGTGGCCGGCGAGGAGCCGCCGGCAAGGAAGTGAACAAAGCGGATCAACTCATCGACCGGGCGGCGGACCGCCTGCGAGAGGTCGCCGACCGCGCCGCGGCCCAGGGCGGACTGGCCGCCCAGCTCGCCGATGAGCTGGCGGAGGACGCGGCGTTCCTGCGGCGGCTGAAGCCGAGCCTGATCGTCGCCAGGGCCAAGGGCGAGGCGCCGAGCAACTTGCCTTCGGGCAGCGGCACGCCGGCGTCGCCGACGAGGCCGCTGCTCGGCGCGGGCTCGAGCAACCGACGCGGTAAGGGGCCGAGCCCCTTCCTCGTCGTCGGTGCGGCGCTCGTCGCCGGCATTGTCCTGGCCAAGCTGATCGACTGGAGGGGACATGCTCACCCAAGAGACTGAGCAACCGGGCGTCGGTACCGCCGCGAAGCTGGTCGCGGAGAAGGCCAGTGCGATCGCGCGGCTCGAGCTCGAGCTGGCCTCGATGGAGCTCAAGGGGAAGGCCGCCGCGATCGGCGTCGGACTCGGGCTGGCCGCCGCCGCTGTCGCCTTCGCTCTGTACGCGATCGGCTTCCTCTTCGCCACCATCGCCGCCGGCCTGGCCGAGGTCATGCCGGTCTGGCTCGCCCTCCTGATCGTCGGGGTCGCCCTCCTCCTCGTGGCAGCCCTCCTCGGACTGCTGGCGGTCCGCTCGCTGCAGCGCGGCACACCGCCGGTTCCGAAGCAGGCGATCGACGAGGCGAAGCTCACGACGCAGGTTTTGAAGAGCGATGGCGGCACGTAACAGCCGCACGACCGAAGACGTCCGCCGCGAGCTCGAGTCCGAGCGCGAGGTGCTCGCGCAGGCCGTCGACTCCCTCCGCGCAGAAGTGAAGGAAGTCACGGACGTAGGCGCCAAGCTCCGCGAAAACCTGCCTGCCGCCGCGGCCGGCGCTCTGGGTGTCGGCTTTTTCCTCGCCGGCGGGGTCGGCGCGACGATGCGCCTGCTGGCCCGCCGCAGCCGCGAGGGGAAGGAGAAGGCCCGCTTCGGGCGCTTCTCCTTCGTCGATCGGGAATGAACCGGGCCTAGGCCCGCCGCTCTACGTAACCCGGAAGCTTCCCTTCATCCGCGTCCGGTGTGGATCGCAGACGTAGCGGTACACCTTCCCCTTGCGGAAGGTCACCGTCCAGGTCTGGGTCCCGCGAAAGCTGACCAGCGTGCGCTTGTTCACGCCCGTTCCCGTCAGATGGAAGTTGTGCATTCGTGACCGGTCGCGGACGACGATCCGATAGCGCCCCGCCTTCAACCGCGTGACCCGACGGCCGCTCGCAGTGCGGAGCGAGATCGTCGGGCCCGGCCCGACGGTCGCCGTCAGCGTCGGAATCTTCGGCGGCGGTGGATTGGGCGGTGGCGGGCCACCACCGATGGTGAAGCTTCCGCGCATCGACGTGGCGTGCGGGTCGCACACAAAGCGGTATGTCTGCTTGTCCTGGAACGTCACCGTCCAGGTCGCCGTGCCGACAAAGGCGACCGTCGTGCTCTCTTCCACGCCCGGGCCGGTGAGGTGGAAGTTATGAATCGACGACATGTCCCGGACCTCGATCACGTAGGCGCCGGCGGGGATGTCCCGCACGGTGGCGCCGGCTTCGTTGGTCAGCGAGATCGTGAACGCGTCGTTCTGACCGACGGTGGCGATCAGTTTCGTCTGGGCGAATGCGGCCGTCGGCGAGCCGAGCACACCCAGTGCCGCTGCGGTAATCACGAGGAGCCTGATGCGGTTTGTCATGTCAGCCACTACGTCCTAACCGCTCGCATGGATTTAGACTCGCACAGAATGCTGCGCAAGAACGCAAAGGTAGAGCTGATCAAGGGCGTCCCGCTCTTCGCCGAGTGTTCACGGAAGCACCTGAACGAGATCGCCGGCATTGCGGACGAGATCGATTTGCGCGAGGGCAAGGAGCTGACGAAGGAGGGCGGCGCCGGCCGCGAGTTCTTCGTGCTGATCGACGGCACGGCCGACGTCAGGAAGGGCTCGCGGCGGGTGAACCAGCTGGGGCCGGGAGATTTCTTCGGCGAGATCGCGCTGGTCACGCAGAGACCGCGCACAGCCTCGGTCGTCGCGACCGCTCCCGTGCGCGCGCTCGTGATCCACGCGCGCTCCTTCCGCACGCTGCTCGAGCACCAGCCGGAGATCCAGGGCAAGGTGATGGCCGCGCTCGCGGCGCGGCTCGGCCCCGACGAAGATCTCTAGTCGGTCGCGCCGGCAAAGCCGGCACAACCTCTTCTGGTCGGCGCCGCCAAGTCGGCGCCTTAGGCCCGCAGCTCGGCACCGAACTTCGACTTCAGCGCCTCGACGATTCTCTGGCGCAGAGGCGCCGCCTCGTCGTCCGTCAGCGTCCGCTCCGGCGACTGGAAGGCAACCCTGAACGCGATCGACTTTCGGCCCGGCCCGACCTGCTCGCCGCGGTAGACATCGAACGGCGTCATCTCGCGCAACTCCGGGACCGCCTTGCGTGCCGCTTCCACTAGGTCGCCGGCAAGGACCTCCTCCGGAACTGCGAACGCGAGGTCCTGCTTCACCGGCGGGTAGGTGATCACGTCTTCATACGTCCAGCCTTCACGCCGGTCGAGCGCATCGAGATCGAGCTCGAATACGCTCCAGACACCGTCGAGGATCCCAGGCCGAAGCTCACCGACGACACCGTGCGGGGTCGTCGCCGTCTTGCCGGGATGCATCAGCGGATGCTCGCCTCGCTCGTAGGTGCCCGAGACCTGCCCTGCGTAAAGAATCGCCTCGACCGCGCCTTTCGCGCGCGCGAATGGCCCATCGACGATGCCGCCGACATGAAGGCGCTCCGTCGGAAGCTTGCCGTTCGCCAGGTAGACATGGGCGATCTCGAAGAGCGCGAGGCCTTCGTTGCCGACGTCGACGTTGTGTCGCGCTACCTCGATCAGGCTCGGCAGCAGCGTCGTCCGCAGGACGGCCTGGTCGAGAGACTGGGGATGTGGGATCCGGAGGGCATTCGCATCCGGATCCTCGCCGACCAGACTCGGCGTGTAGACCTCGTAGAAGCCCACCCCGACGAGCACATCCTCGATCAGCCGCCGGTGCCGCTGCTCCGGCGACAGCCGCCCGAACATCTCTCGTCTCGCGGGAAGCGTGTGCGGCACCTCGTCGAGCTTCATCCGGCCGATCTCTTCAATCAGGTCGGCCTCCCGGGTGACGTCGCGGGCGCGCCAGGTCGGCACTTTCACTGTCCAGTCGCCGGCGACTTCGAACCGGAGCGACTCCAGAATGCGTCGCTGCTCGTCCTCAGCGACCTCGAGCCCGAGCAGGGTCGATGTGCGCTGCGGCCGCAACGCGGTCGTCGGCGGCTCCGGCATCCCGGCGTGGACGTCGCTCTCGCCGACCCAGCGAGCGCCGGCGAGATCGACGAAGAGCTGACTGCAGAGCCGGGCGGCGTCTTCGGCGACATACGGATCGATTCCCTTCTCCCAACGGCCCGAGGCGTCCGAGCGCAGTCCCAGCCGCTCGGAGCTCCTCTGGATCCCGATCGGCTCAAAGTTCGCCGCCTCGAGCAGCACGGCCGTCGTCTCCTCGGTGACCTCGCTGTCCTCGCCGCCCATGATCCCGGCGATCGCCACCGGCCGCACGGCGTCGGCGATCACGAGATCGTCGGCCGTGAGCACGCGGAGACTGCCGTCGAGCGTGCGGATCTCCTCATTAGGCTTCGCGCGGCGCACGACGATCCGGCCCTCGGCCAGCTTCGCTTGGTCGAACGCATGTAGCGGGCTCCCTAGTGCGTGCATGACGTAGTTAGTCGCGTCGACGACATTGGAGATCGGGCGTATCCCGGCCGCAGTGAGCCGCGCTTTCAACCGGGGCGGCGACGGCGCGATGCGGACGTCGCGGAACGTCCGCCCGATGTAGCGCGGGCAGCGCTCGAGATCTTCGACCCGCACATCGACCGGCTCGTCGGCTGCTCGCTCCGGGTCGGTCCCCGGGATCGGCGTGAGCTCGCCGCCGAAGATCGCCGCCACCTCGCGCGCGATCCCGTAGACGGACAGCAGGTCGGGCCGGTTCGGGGTGATCTCAAGCTCGAGGACTTCGTCGCCGAGCGGGAGGACGTCGGCGAGCGGCGTTCCCGGCTCGGGCCCTTCCTCGAGGACGATGATCCCGGTATGATCGGTGCCGAGCTCGAGTTCTTGCTCGGAGAGGATCATCCCGGACGAGCTCTGGCCCCGCAGCGTCACCTCCTCGAGCCTCTGTCCGCCCGGAAGCACCGCTCCCGGCAGTGCGACCGCGACCGTCGCGCCCGCGCCGAAGTTCCAGGCGCCACAGACGATCTGGCGCGGCTCCTTCTCCCCCACGTCGACCTTGCAGAGCTGGAGACGGTCGGCGTTCGGGTGCTTCCCGGCCTCGACGACTCGACCCACGCGGAAGAGGCCGAGGTTGCCGTCCTCGTCAGCTACCCCTTGCGCGATGATCCGTTCCACCTCACAGGTCGAGATCGCGAGACGCGCGGCGATCTCCTCGGTCGTCGCGTCCGTTGCCACGTATTCGCGCAGCCAGCTGAGCGGGACCCTCATGCGAACTGCTCCAGCAATCGGAGGTCGTTCTCCCAGAGGGCCCGGATGTCCGGCAGACCGTGCCGGAGCAGGCCCATGCGCTCTAGCCCCCAGCCGAATGCGAACCCTGAGACCTTCTCGGGGTCGTAGCCGACGAACTCGAAAACATTCGGGTCGACCATTCCGGCGCCGCCGATCTCGATCCAGCCCGACTGCTTGCAGACGCGGCAGCCAGCCCCGTCACAGAGGAAACACGAGACGTACGACTCGATCGAGGGCTCCGTGAAGGGGAAGTAGTGGGTAGCGAAGCGCGTCTCCCGCTCCTCGCCGAACAGCGAGCGGAGGAGGTGTTGCAGCGTGCCCTTGAGGTCGGCGAGGGTGATGTTCGTATCGACGGCGAGTCCTTCGACCTGGTGGAAGATCGGATAGTGAGTCGCGTCCGGGGTGTCGCGCCG
>JBKPFE010000302.1:0-5639 GCA_046728705.1 Actinomycetota bacterium | reverse complement strand
GTCGACGACCGGCTTCGCCCCACCGACGCCGACGGGCCGCGCTACGAGAACCTTCATGCGGCGGGGGCCACGCTTGCCGGCGCCGTCCCATGGCGGGAGGCCTCCGGAAACGGCCTCAGCCTCGCGACCGGTTATGCCGCGGCGAGCGCGATCCTCGAGGACAGCTCATGACCGAGCTCATCCGCGACTCGTTGGACCACTGCGTCAAATGCACGATTTGCGAGACGTTCTGCCCGTTCTCGCAGGTGACGCCGCTCTTCCCCGGCCCGAAGTACGTCGGGCCGCAGGCGGAGCGGTACCGCCAGGCCGGCGTCTCGGTAGACGCGTCGGTCGACTACTGCTCGGGCTGCGGGATCTGCACCCAGGTCTGTCCGCACGACGTGAAGATCGCCGAGATAAATGCCCAGGCACGCGCTCAACTCTGGGAGGAGCGCGGCATTCCGCTTCGCAACCAGCTGATCGCGAGACCGAGCGTGCTCGGTCGCCTCGGGACGCCGGTCGCACCGCTCGCGAACTGGGCGCTCCGGGAAGGGCTCGTGCGGGCTCTCGCCCACCGCCTGCTCGGCATCCACCACAAGGCGCCGATGCCTCGGTTCGCGGGACGGACCTTCCAGCGCTGGGCGAGCCGCCACCGCAGTCCGGCCGCGGAGAGGAGCATCGTCTACTTCCACGCCTGCGGCACGAACTACTACGAGCCCGCTGTCGGCGAGATGGTCGTCGCCGTGCTCGAGCACAACGGCTTCCAGGTCGTCGTCCCGCCGCAGGACTGCTGCGGGCTCCCGCTGCAGTCGAACGGCAACTTCAGCTCGGCGCGGACGTACGTGCGGCGGCTGGTCGCCAATCTCGCGCCCTACGCCCGCGACGGCCTGCCGATCGTGTCGAACTCGACGAGCTGCGGCCTGATGCTGAAGCGGGAAGCGCAGGAGATTCTCGGCGTCGAGGAAGACGACCTGAAGGCGGTGAGCGAGGTGACCTACGACCTCTGCGAGTTCCTCCTGGCCCTGCACGAGCGAGGCGAGCTCCGAACCGACTTCCGGCCGCTCCCGCTAACGGTCCCCTACCACGCCCCCTGCCAGCAGCAGGGGCATGGAATCGGCAAGCCGGCGCTCGACCTGCTCGCCCTGATCCCGGACCTGCGAGTGATCGAACTGGACGCCGACTGCTGCGGGATCGCAGGGACGTACGGGCTGAAGAAGGAGAAGTACAAGATCTCCATGGCGGTCGGCGAGCGGCTCTTCCGCGACGTCAGGGACGCCGGCGCCGATCTCGCCGCCTGTGACAGCGAGACTTGCCGCTGGCAGATCGCGCACGGGACCGGCGTCCGCGCGGTGCATCCCGTGGAGCTCCTCTACCGCGCCTACGGGCTCGATCGCGCCGAATAGCCGATGGTCGGGCTCGTCATCGTGTCGCACAGCGCGACGCTTGCCGAAGGGGTCGCCGAGCTGGCGCGGGGAATGGGCGCCGAGGTGCCGATCGAGCTCGCCGGGGGGATCGACGCTCCCGAGCCCGCGCTCGGCACCGATGCCGCGCGGGTGCTCGAGGCGATCGAGCGCGCGGATAAGGGCGACGGTGTTCTTGTGCTGATGGATCTCGGGAGCGCCGTCCTCAGCGCCGAGATGGCGCTGGACCTGCTTCCGGAGGAACGACGCGAGCGGGTCGTGCTTTCGGAAGCGCCGCTCGTGGAGGGAGCCGTCGCCGCGGCCGTCACGGCCAAGCTCGGCGCCTCGCTCGCGGACGTCGCCGCCGAGGCGCGCGGCGCGCTGGAGGCCAAGGTGACGCACCTGGGCTCAGGTGAGCCTGCAGCGCCCGTCGCCGCGCTCAGCGGCAACGGGAGTCGGACGATCACGCTGACCGTGCGGAACCCGCTCGGCCTGCATGCTCGGCCGGCCGCACGCTTCGTCCAGACCGCCGCTGGCTTCGACGCCGAGGTCACCGTCACGAACGTGACGGCGGGGCGCGGCCCCGCGAGCGGGCGGAGCCTCAACGCGATCGCCACTCTCGGCGTGCGCCAGGGACACGAGATCGCGGTCGCCGCGAGCGGACCACAGGCAAGTGACGCGCTCGCCGCGCTGGAAGCGCTGGCGGCCCGCGATTTCGACGAGGAGGTCGCTGTCCAGCCGCCCGCGCCCTCACCGGCACGCCCGCAAGCGGGGCCACCGGGCGCCCTCGTCGGGCTGCCGGCTGCTCCCGGGATAGCGCTCGGGGCTGCTCGCCACTTCCAAGCGCCCGCGCCCGAGATCCCCACCGAGCCGGCGACCGACCCCGGGGCGGAATGGGAGGCGCTCCAGCAGGCCCTCGAGCGGGTCCGGTCGGAGATCCGCGCCACCCGTGACTCCGTCGCCGCCCGCGCGGGCGAGTACAGCGCGGCCATCTTCGATGCCCACCTCCTTTTCCTCGAGGACGACGCGCTGCTCGAGCCTGCCCGCCGCGCCATCTTCGAGCAGAGACGCAACGCGGCCCAGGCCTGGCATGGGGCTGCCGAGACAGTCGCGGCCGAGTACCGCAGCCTCGACGACAAGTACCTCGAGGCTCGGGCCGAGGACCTGGCTGGGGTGGCCCGTCAGGTCGTCGCGGAGCTCGTGGGCGGGGAGGCGCCGGCCGCGGTGGTCGAGCCCGGCATCGTACTCGCGGCCGACCTGACGCCTGCTGACACCGCGGCGCTCGATCGCGACCTCGTTCGCGGCGTCGCCACCGCTTACGGCGGCCCGACCTCGCACAGCGCCATCCTGGCCCGCTCGCTCGGGATCCCCGCTGCGGTCGGGCTCGGGGAGCAGCTGCTCGACGTGCCCGAGGGCGCGCCGCTCGCCCTGGACGGAGACGCAGGCGCCGTGGTCGTCGATCCCGCCGATGAGCTCGTCCGCGACTACGAGCGCCGGAGCGCCGAGCACGAGGCGGCGGCCCGGCGGGCGCGTGCATCTGCGCAGCAGCCGGCGCGGACGCGGGACGGGCGCCGGATCGAGGTCGTCGCCAACGTCGGCTCGCCGGAGGACGTCGACGCCGCGGTGGCGGGCGGCGCCGAGGGCGTCGGTCTCCTCCGCACCGAGTTCCTCTTCCTGGAGCGCGATTCCCTCCCAACGGAGGACGAGCAGTACGCGGCGTACGCCGACATGGCCGGGCGGCTGCAAGGGAGGCCGCTGATCCTGCGCACGCTCGACGTCGGCGCGGACAAGCCGCTTCCGTATCTGCCGCGGCGGGCCGAGGCGAACCCCTTCCTCGGCGTGCGCGGAATCCGGCTCGGGCTGGCCCAGCCCGACCTCTTGGAGACGCAGCTGCGCGCGGCGGTGCGCGCGGCCGCCTTGCACCCGCTGAAGGTGATGTTCCCGATGGTCACGACCCTCGCCGAGTACCACCAGGCCGTGTCGGTGCTCGCCGGCGCCCGGGAGCAGCTCGGCGAGCAGGGGGAGGCCGCGGGACCGATGGAGGTCGGCATCATGGTCGAGGTACCGGCGGCGGCACTCGCGGCCGAAGCCTTCGCGCCCGAGGTCGACTTCTTCTCGATCGGGACGAACGATCTCGTCCAGTACACGATGGCGGCCGAGCGCGGAAATGACGCGGTCGCCGGCCTGGCCGACGGCCTGCACCCAGCGGTCCTGCGGCTGATCCGAGGCGTCGCGGAAGCCGCCGAGGCGCACGGGAAGTGGGTCGGCGTTTGCGGCGAGCTGGGCTCTGACCCCCTGGCCGTGCCGGTGCTCGTTGGCCTCGGCGTCTCCGAGCTGAGCGTCAACCCGCCTGCGATCCCGGCAACTAAGGAGGCGGTACGGAAGGTGGACGCCGGAGCGGCCGGGCGCCTCGCCCGCGAGGCGCTGCGGTTGTCGTCCGCCGAGGACGTTCGCGCTCTCGTCGCCGGCGACACGGCTGAGGCTCCGCTCGCGCTGTCGGAGACCGCGACGCCGTGAGCGGCCAGGTCCTCCTGGGCCTCACGTACCTGCGCATCCTTCTAATACCGGTCGTGATGGGCCTGATCCTTCTCGGGCCCGACCGAGACTGGGCCTACGTCGCGGCCGCGATTCTCTTCGCGATCGCCGCGACGACGGACTTCGTCGACGGCTATCTGGCCCGGCGGTGGGCGCTCACGACTACGTTCGGCTCCTTCCTCGACACGACCGCCGACAAGCTGCTCGTCTCCGGCGCGCTGGTCGCCCTCGTCGACGTCGATAGAGCCTCCGTCTGGGTCGCAAGCATCATCATCGGGCGCGAGCTGCTGATCCTCGGGCTCCGAGGCGTCGTCGCGGCCGAGGGAACCGTGTTCGCCCCGTCGATCTGGGGGAAGCTCAAGACGAACGTCCAGTTCATCGCCATCCTGCTCGCGATCCTCCGCTACGACGAGCCGCTGGGCCCGCTGCTCCTCGACGAGTGGGCGATGCTGGTTGCGGCTGCGATCACGGTGCTGTCCGCCGTCGAGTACCTGGCCCGCTTCGGGTCGGCATTGTCCGAAGGGTCGAGCTGAGCGACACGACTCTGGTCACTGGCGGCACCGGGTTCCTCGGTCGCGCGATCATCGAGCGCCTAGTCGCCGACGGGCGCGAGGTCAAGGCCCTGGCCCGGTCCGACGACGCCGCTCGTGCGCTTCGCGCGCTCGGCGCAGAGCCCGTCGGCGGCGACGTCCTCGACCCGGAGGCGCTCGCGGCCGCCATGCGCGGCTGCGAGGTCGTCTACCACGCCGCCGGCGTCAATGCGCTCTGTTTCCGCGATCGAGCGCCACTGTTCGCGGTCAACGTGCGGGGCTCGCGCAACGTCGTTCGCGCCGCGGCGGCGGCCGGCGTTCGGCGGTTCGTGTACACGTCGTCGGCCGCTGCGCTCGGAGAGGCTCGCGGGACCGTTGGCTCGGAGACGTCGCCGCACCGCGGCTGGTTCCTATCCAGCTACGAGCGCTCGAAGTTCGAGGCCGAGCAGGCAGTGCTCGGTGTTGCGCGAGAGGCGGGGATAGAGGTCATCTGCGTGAATCCAGCGTCCGTCCAGGGCCCAGGCCGCGCAACGGGCTCCACCCGCCTCCTGCTCGACTACCTGAACGGGAAACTGAAGGCGATCGTCGACTCGACGATCAGCCTCGTGGACATCGCCGACTGCACCGAGGGCCACCTGCTCGCCGAGGCCAGAGGGCGACCGGGGGAACGGTACGTCCTCAGCGGGGCGACGCTCACCGTGCGGGAGGGTGTCCAGCTCCTCGCCCGCCTAACTGGGATCAACGAGCCCGTCCGCGCCCTGCCCCCTGCCGTGGCGACGACGGCGGCCGTCGCCGTCGAGACCGTCGCTCGGCTGCGCCGGAACACGCCTCGCATCTGCCGCGACCTGGTCCGGACGGCGCTGCACGGCCATGCCTACGACGGATCGAAGGCCACGCGTGAGCTCGGTCTCAGCTACACGCCGGTGGACGAGACGATCCGTCGTACCCTCGACTGGTTTCTGGAGGAAGGACTCGTCGACCGAAGTCAGTTCCAGGGCAGCGCGGCGCGCGTTGACCAGTAGGCGGCCGGCTCCTCGGCGAGCGGCGAGAGCCGGCGGTCGAGCTCGTCGTCGTAGCCGACCTCGAGCGCGGTGAGGTTGCTCCGGAGCTGCTCGACCGTCGTTGCCCCGGAGAGAGCGACGTCGGCCCAGGGCTGGGCGAGCACGGCGGCGAACGCGAGCGCGTCCGGAGTCGT
>JBKPFE010000343.1:0-10729 GCA_046728705.1 Actinomycetota bacterium | reverse complement strand
CGCTACCTGCTCGTCGGCGAGGCGGCCGGCTACCGCGGCGCCCGGGTCAGCGGTCTGCCGTTCACGTCCGAGCGCCAGCTCTCCGGTACCGGTCCGGCCGAGGCGACGGCGACGATCGTCCACAGGACGCTCGCCGAGCTCCAGCTGGAGGCGGACGTGCTGCTCTGGAACGTCGTGCCGACCCATCCCCACCGTCCGGGCGAGGCGAGCTCGAATCGCCGACCGACGAGGGCCGAAGTCCGTGCGGCGATCCCCTTTCTCGGCCGTCTCGCAGCCGGACGCCGGACGATCGCGGTCGGCCGTCTCGCCCATTCGATCCTGGGTGGGCACTATGTGCGGCACCCGTCGCACGGTGGCGCTGCGCTGTTCCGGGCCGGGCTGCTGCTATCCATAAGCTGACGTGCGGAGACTCTTGATCGTTGCGGCGGCCGCCGTTGTCGCCGGAGGGCTCTTTCTGGCCCTTCGTCCGGACGACGACGAAGGCACCACCGCGACCGGAACAACGACGACGGCCACGACCACGACGAGCCCGACGATCACGGAGCCGAGCGTGCCGCCGCCTCCACGGCCGCCGTCCCCGCCGCCGCCGGCCCAGGTGCGCATCGTCGTGCGTGACGGCAAGCCGGTTGGCGGTGTCCGCCGGGTCACTGTCGGCAGGGACCGCCGCGTCGTCCTGACCGTAATGTCGGACGTCGCCGACCACGTCCACCTCCACGGCTACAACGTGATGCGCGATGTCGCCCCGGGCATGCCCGCGCGGCTCGAATTCCGCGCGACGATCGTCGGCACAGTCGAAGTCGAGCTCGAAGACCGCCGCCTTCAGCTGGCCACAATCACGACCCAGCCATGAGCTTCTCCCTGCCGCTTGCTCACGGAATCGGGGGCGTGCGCGACCCGGTGATCCCGCTGTGGCTCTTCTATTACGCGGCGTCCCTGGTCTTGATCTTGAGCTTTGTCGCGCTCGGCGTGCTCTGGCGCAAGCCGATACTCGAAGGACTGGACGGCGGCCGCCCGCTCGGAGAGCGCTGGCAGCGCCTCTTCCTCTGGCCCGGCTGGCGGGTCATCCTCGGCGCGCTCTCGGTCGGGCTCCTCGTCGTCGTCTGGGCTGCGGCCCTCGTCGGCGAGCCTGATGCAGGCGACAACCTCGCGCCCACGTTCGTGTTCGTCGTGTTCTGGCTGGGGCTCGTTCCGCTCGTCGTCGTCTTCGGGAACGTCTGGTCGGTCCTGAGCCCTTGGCGCGCGGTCGGGGATGCCGTCGCGTGGGCGTGGAGCAAGGCAGGGCGCACGTGGGAGCCGGCGGCGGAGTACCCGCGCCGGCTGGGACGCTGGCCTGCGGCAGCACTGCTGCTCGCGTACGCCACGCTCGAGCTGGCGTACCCGCGCGCCGCCGAGCCGCGCACGCTCGCTCTCGCAATCGTCGTCTACAGCTGGATCACGTGGGCGGGGATGCTGCTGTTCGGCCGCCGCACCTGGATCGAGAACGGCGAGGCCTTCCACGTCTACTTCGGCCTGCTCTCCCTGGTTGCGCCGTTCGCGGTCCAGGAACAGGACGGGCGCCGGCGCGTGGTCGTCCGCGCGCCGCTCGCCGGCTTGACCGCCCGGCAGGACGTTCCGGGGACGGTGGCGTTCGTTGCCGTCATGCTCGGCTCGGTTGCCTTCGACGGCCTCAGCCGGGCCACGTGGTGGCAGGACCGCCTGTACGACCTCGAAGCGAGATACATCGTCGACTCGCCGCGCACCGCCGACGTCGTCGCAACCGGCTTCAACCTTCTGGGGCTGGTGGCGGCAGTCACCATCGTCGCGCTCGTGTTCCTCGCGGCGGTGCGGGCTGCTCAGGCGGTCTCGGGCAGCACCGAGAACCTTGCGAGCGTCTTCGTCGCCAGTCTGATCCCGATCGCGCTTGCCTATGCGGTCGCGCACTACTTCACCCTGCTCGTCAATCAGGGGCAGTACGCAATCCCCCTCGCCTCGGACCCCTTCGGCAAAGGGTGGGATGTGTTCGGGACGTCCGGCTTCACGCCCTCGCTCTTCAATTCGGCGAATGCGATCTGGTACGTGCAGGTGGGCGTGCTCGTCGTCGGCCATGTCATCGGGCTCATGCTCGCCCACGACCGGGCAGTAGCGATCTGGGGCTCGGCCCGGACGGCGGTGCGGACTCAGTACGCGATGCTCGCCCTGATGGTGCTGTACACGTGTACGGGGCTGTGGCTGCTCTCGGCCAACTAGGAGTGATAGCCCACGGCGGCACCGCGGGTGCGGTCGTCGAGGTATCCCTGGCGCTGCTGATCGTTGCGATCGCCCTTGCCGTCTGGGTCGGCGGGCGGCAAGACAAGCCCTGAGCCCTTCGTTGCTATCCTTGGCCGCCGGCGGGCCGGGTGTCCGCCGCTTTTCCGTCTGAGATGAAGACCTGGAACGCAAAGCCGGGCGAGGTCGAGCGCCGCTGGTACCTCGTCGACGCCGAGGGCAAGACCCTCGGGCGTCTTGCCACGCGCATCGCAGATGCCTTGCGCGGGAAGGACAAGCCTCAGTACACGCCCCACGTCGACACCGGGGACTTCGTGGTCGTAGTCAACGCGGAGAAGATCGCCGTCACCGGCAAGAAGCTCGACGACAAGGTCTACTACCGCCACTCCGGCTACCCGGGCGGCATCCGCAGCCGCACGCTCCGCGAGGAGCTCGAGCGGCGCCCGACCGAGGTGATCCGGAAGGCGGTCAAAGGCATGCTCCCGCGTAACCGGCTCGGCCGCGCCCAGCTGACGAAGCTCAAGGTCTACGCTGGGCCCGAGCATCCGCACGACGCGCAGGCGCCGACCCCGCTCAAGCTGGAGGAGAAGTAATGGCCACTGCAGCGCAGTACCAAGGCACCGGCAAGCGGAAGACGTCGATCGCGCGGGTGATCCTGCGTCCCGGCGACGGGGCGACGTGGATCAACGGCCGCACGCTGGAGGACTACTTCCCGCGCTCGACGCACCGGACGCAGGTGCTCGCACCGCTGAAGGTCGCCGGTGCCGAGACCACATACGACCTGCGCGTGCGGGTCGAGGGCGGCGGCCCGACCGGTCAGGCCGGCGCGATCCGCCACGGGATCGCCCGGGCGCTCGTCGAGGCCGATCCGGAGCTTCGCACCGTGCTCAAGCGTGAGGGCTTCCTGACTAGAGACGCCCGGAAGGTCGAGCGCAAGAAGGCCGGCCTGCACAAGGCTCGCAAAGCGCCCCAGTTCAGCAAGCGCTGAGGCGCCGCTTGCGGGCGCCTCAGGATGGCGGGCGGAATGGCTGCCAAAGACGCGTACTCAGTGATCCGTCTCGACGAAGTCGAGGCGCTGCCGACGTTCGGCGAGCTCAAGTGGAAGCCGCTGCGCCGACCGCTGGGCGTGACCGCGTTCGGCGTGAACGCCTACTGGGCGGCGTCCCCGGGCGACGAGCTGATCGAGGAGCACGACGAGCTCGGCGCCGGTGCCGGCAAGCACGAAGAGCTCTACGTCGTGATCGGCGGCGCCGCCCGCTTCACGGTCGTCGGTGACGAGCTCGAGGCGCCCACCGGGACGGTTGTCTTCGTGCGTGACCCGGCTGCCCGTCGGGCAGCAGTGGCGACCGAAGCGAACACGACAGCGCTGGCGGTCGGCGGTTCTCCCGGGCGACCCTATGAGGTCTCGCCGTGGGAGTGGGTCGCCGAGGCGATTCCGGCCTGGCGCAGCGGGGATTACGCAACGGCACGAGCAACGATCGAGAAGGGACTTCGGGAGCATCCTGAGAACCCCAGCCTCCTCTACGACCTGGCCTGCCTCGAGGCGCTCACTGGTGAGGTGGAGCCCGCAATCGAGCACCTGCTCCGCGCCGTCGAGCTGAAACCGGAGTACGCGAAGGATGCCCTCGAGGAGGAGGACTTCGCCTCGATCCGCAACCACCGGGCGTTCCCCCAATAGAGTCCGCGCGTGGCGCGGCTGTACTTCGGCACAGACGGCGTTCGCGGCGTCGTCGGGGAAGACCTGACGGCGGAGCTCGTCGAGCGGCTTGGCCGCGCGGCCGCCCTCTGGTCGGGCGGCGGGCGGGTCTTCGTCGGCCGCGACACGCGTAGCTCCGCTCCGATGCTGGAGGCCGCCTTCGCCGAGGGAGTCGCTTCGGCGGGCGGTAACGCCGTCCTCGGCGGCGTGCTGCCGACCCCGGCGGTCGCGCTACTGACGCTCGACCTGGCTGCGGTGATCTCCGCCTCCCACAACCCACCCGAGTACAACGGCGTCAAGTTCTTCGACCAGGACGGGCAGAAGCTCACCGACGCTTCGGAGGAAGAGATGGAGGCGCTCCTCGATGAGCCGCCCCGATCGGATCGGGGGGCGATCGAGCGAGTCGAAAGCTCCGCCGACGGCTACCTGGAGCACGTCCTCGAGCGGTTCGGCTCGGACCTCAGCGGTCTGCGCGTCGCCGTCGACTGCGGGAACGGGGCGTACTCGGCCATCGCTCCGAAGGCTTTCGAGCGGCTCGGCGCAGACGTCTTGCCGCTGGCTGCGGAGCCGGACGGCCTCAACATCAACGTCGGCTGCGGCGCGACCGATCTCTCGCTGCTGCAGAGCCACGCAGGCGCGTATGACCTAGGGGTGGCGTTCGACGGCGACGGCGACCGGATGCTCGCGGTCGACGCCGAGGGCAACACGGTCGATGGCGACCAGATCCTGGCCCTGCTTGCACTCCATCTCGAGGTCGACGTGATCGTCGTCACGGTGATGACGAACCTCGGCTTCCACCGGCTGATGGAGGAACACGGGATCCGTGTCGTCACGACCGATGTTGGCGACCGCTACGTGCTCGAGGCGCTGCGCCGAGAGGGAGCGATCCTCGGCGGCGAGCAGTCCGGACACATCATCTGCCTCGACGGCCACGTGACCGGCGACGGTCTCGCGGCCGCGTTGCTCCTCTGCCGCTCGCTCGAGGGCCGCACGCTTGCTGATGCCGCGGCCGTCATGCCGAAGTTCGCGCAGGTGAAAGAGAACGTGCCGGCACGGAACCAGCACCTGTCGGGCGATCTCCGCGAGGAGATCGCCCGAGTAAACGCGGAGCTCGACGGGACGGCCCGGGTTCTCGTCCGTCCGTCCGGCACGGAACCGCTGATAAGGGTGCTCGCGGAGGCCCAGGACGAGGCTGAAGCGGCCCGCCTCTGTGGTACGATCTCTGCTCTCGTTCGTCGAGAGCTCGGTTGATCGACCTCCAACGCGGGAGGGCGTAGCGGCCGGGCTTTTGTGCGTTTCGGAGGGGCAAGTTTTCGACCACGTGACCATCGGCGAAGGAGTTCCTGGGTGTGCGGAATCATCGGATACGTTGGGCCCAGAGCCTGTAAATCGCTGCTTCTTGACGGCCTCGAACGCCTCGAGTACCGGGGATACGATTCGGCCGGGATCGTGCTTTGCGAGGATGACGCGCTCGACTACGTCCGAGCCGTCGGCAACCTCGCGCACCTGAAGGCCGCGGCCGCCCTCAACGGGTCGATCGCGACCACGGGCCTCGGCCACACGCGCTGGGCGACCCATGGCCGGGTCTCCGAGGAGAACGCCCACCCCTTGACCGGCTGCGAGGACGGGCAGCTCGCGCTCGTCCTGAACGGCATCGTCGAGAACTACCGGGAGCTGAAGGAGAGCCTCGAGGCCGACGGGCACAGTTTCAGCTCCGAGACCGACGCCGAGGTCGTCGCCCACCTGATCGAGCGCCACTACGACGGAGATCTGACCGGGGCGGTCAAGGCGGCCTACCGCGAGCTCGAAGGTCACTTCGCGTTCGTTGCGCTCCACCATGACCACCCGGAACTCCTCGTCGGCGCCCGCCTCCAGTGCCCGCTCGTGGTCGGCGTGGGCGACGGCGAGATGTTCCTCGGCTCGAACGCTGCTGCGTTCCTGCGTGAGACGCGCCGCGTCATCTTCCCCGACGACGGCGACATCGTCACGGTCACGGCTGACGGAGCGACCTTTGTACGCGCCGACGACGGCGCCGTCGAACACGAGATCCTGGAGCTCGACTGGGACGACGAGGGCGCGGAGAAGGGCGGCTACGAGACGTTCATGCTGAAGGAGATCTACGAGCAGCCGGACGCGATCCGGGAGACGATCGGCGACCGGGTGCGTCACGGCCGCCTCGTGCTCGAGGGTCTCGGCCTCGAAAACGAGGACCTCAAGACACTGCGACGGATAGTGATCCTCGCCTGCGGGACCGCGTACCACGCGGGGGTCGTAGGCCGCTACGTGATCGAGGAGTGGGCTCGGGTGCCGGTCGAGCCGGACATCGCGTCGGAGTGGCTCTATCGCAATCCGGTGATCGGCCCCGACACACTGGTGATCGGGATCTCGCAGTCCGGTGAGACGCGCGACACGGTCCACGCCATGAGGCTCGCCCGCGAGAAGGGCGCCCACACCGCAGCGATCACGAACATGATGGGGTCGCAGATCACCCGCGAGGTCGACTCGACGCTCTTCACTCGCTGTGGCCTCGAGGTCGGCGTTGCCGCGTCGAAGACGTTCACGGCCCAGGTCGCGCTGCTCTACCTGATCGCGCTGAAGATGGCGCAGGTGCGCGAGACGCTTCCGGCCGACGAGATCGAGTTCATCGTCGACGAGGTCTACGAGCTGCCCGCGAGGATGCAGCAGTTCCTCGACGGCAGCCACCCGATCGAGGAGATCGCGCAGCGGCACTTCGACAAGCCGTTCTTCCTCTACCTCGGACGCCACATCGGTCTGCCGGTTTGCCTGGAAGGTGCGCTGAAGCTGAAGGAGATCTCGTATATCCCCACCGAGGCCTACTCGGCCGGCGAGATGAAACACGGGCCGATCGCCCTGCTCGACGAGTCGACGCCGGTCGTCTGCGTGGCGACCGAGTCGCACGTTTACGACAAGATCGTCTCCAACATCCAGGAGACGCGGGCTCGCGGCGCCCAGGTGATCGCGATCGCGACCGACGGAAACGAGGACATCCAGCACCACGCCGACGACGTCATCTACGTCCCGCGCACCCCCGCGTTCCTCCAGGCGGCGCTCGCGGTCGTGCCGCTCCAGCTCCTCGCCTACCGCATCGCGCGGCTTCGCGGGCTGAACGTCGATCAGCCTCGCAACCTGGCGAAGACGGTCACGGTCGAATAGCGCTTTTCGACGGGTGATGCCACGAGCTCGCGCGCCCGGCTGCGCGAGCTGACGCGCCTGGGCCGCTCCCGCACCGGCTAGCGGCCCGCAAGCGGGCCGCCGCCCGGCGCGTCCGCTTCGCGCCGCCGAGTCGTCACCGAGGCACTCCGGCATCGGCAACGCCTCGCCGCCGCGCCCCAGAGCGGCCAGCTCGCGCCCCGAACCTGCGATCTCATGACATCAACCGTCTACTCGGGCGGGCGGCGCTGCCGCTTCAGCTCGGAGCGGCGGCGCTTCTCTTGCAAGCGGCGTTCGCGTGCCGCCGCAGTCGGCTTGGTCGGCCGCCGTCGCCGTTCGACCTTGAGCGCTTCCTGGAGCGAGTCGACGAGCCGTTGCACTGCCAGTTCCCGGTTGCGGGCCTGGCTGCGCTCGTCCTGCGCGACGGCTCGAAGGACCGGGCCGGCGCTGCGTAGGACGCGCGCCTTCTGAGCGGGCGTGAGGCCGCTAGACGCCTCGACGTCGAAGGTAGCCTCGACCCGCGTATCGGTCTTCTGGGCGTGCTGGCCGCCCGGTCCGCTCGAGCGTGAGAAGCGCAGCTCGATCTCCGAAACGGGGATCGCCACCGTCCTGGTCACCCGAATAGACTCGCCGTCCATGGCGGCCATTCTGCTGGACATCGACGGTGTCCTCCACGTCTCGGGCGAACCGATCAGGGGTGCCCCGGACGCGGTCCGGCAGCTGCGTGAGAACGGCCACCGGCTGCGTTTCGTCACCAACAACACGACGCATTCGCGGCGGTCGCTCGCAGGTGAGCTCCGCGACCTCGGCTTCGAGCTCGACGACGACGAGCTTCAGACGACAGCGCTCGCCGCCGCCCGCGAGCTGGCGGGAAGGCGGGTGCTTGCCCTGACGATGGCGGCAGTTCTCGAGGATCTCGACGGCGTCGAGCTCGTCGGCGAGGACGCGGAGGCTGTGCTGCTCGGCGGCGCCGACGAGACCGAGGAGACGAACCGCGTCTTCTCGTACATGAATCTCGCCAGAGCTTTTTCCGAGCTCGACGCCGGCGCCGAGCTCTACTGCCTCCACCGCAACCGCTGGTGGCAGACCTCGCGCGGCCCGCTTCTCGACTCCGGCTGCTTCGTCGCCGGACTCGAGTACGCGGCCGACACCGAGGCGACCGTGCTCGGCAAGCCGAGCACCGCCTACTTCGGTGCCGCCGTCGAGGCGCTGGACGCGGAGCCCGAAC
Organism: Actinomycetota bacterium; assembly: GCA_046728705.1. Lineage (GTDB taxonomy): Bacteria > Actinomycetota > Thermoleophilia > Gaiellales > Gaiellaceae > JACDAN01. The sequence goes on along the minus strand of JBKPFE010000343.1, from coordinate 2,390 downwards.
TGACCTGGATGGTCGGCGACGACATCGACGCCGACGTCGCGGGCGCACAGCGGTTCGGGTTGCACACGGCCCTCGTCCGGACCGGAAAGTTCCGGCCCGACCAGCTCGAGCGCACCACGATCACTCCGGATGTCGTCCTCTCGTCCGTCGCCGATCTACCGCGCTGGCTCGAGGAGATGCTGTGACGCGCGTCGGCACCGACATGGTCGAGATCGGCCGCATCCGTGAGGCGCTCGAGCGCTACTCCGGATTCAAGGATCGCTGCTTCACGCCGGCCGAGCAGGCCTACTGCGACGGGCGCGCGAATCCGGCTCAGCACTATGCGGCTCGGTTCGCCGGCAAGGAGGCGGTCGCCAAGGCACTCGGCTTCGGCGTCGCGCGGCTCTTCGCCTGGCGCGACATCGAGATCGCCGGACGACCGAAGCCCTCTGTCCGCCTCTCCGGGCGAGTCGAGGCTTGGTCGCGGCGCGTCGACGCGGGGACGATCGACCTCTCGATGTCCCACTCGCGTGAGCTGGCGAGTGCGGTCTGCGTGGTCGCCGACGCGGATGCTTAGCGCGCTTGAGCCGCTCTATACCGCCGCGGAGATGAAGGCGGCGGAGGAGGGGCACGACGTCGAGGAGCTGATGGAGCGGGCCGGTCGTGCGGTCGCCGACGAGGTTCTGACGCGGTTCTCGGGCGCCCGGAGCTTCGCCGCGGTTTGCGGTCGGGGAGCCAACGGCGGCGACGGACGGATCGCCGCCGAGTTCCTGCGCTCGAACGGCTGGGAGGAGCGGCCCGTCGGAGGCGCCGACGTCGTGATCGACGCCCTGTTCGGAACCGGATTCCGCGGCGCGCCGAGGGAGGAGGCGGCGCAGCAGATCAGGGCGATGAACGGCTCGGGCGCTCCGGTCGTCGCCGTCGACATCCCGTCGGGGGTGGATGCCTCGACCGGGGAGGTTCCGGGTGACGCCGTCTCGGCCGAGCTGACCGTCACCTTCCACGGGCGCAAGGTGGGGCACGAGGTTGCGCCCGGCCGCTTTCACCGCGGTGAGCTGGTCGTGGCGGACATCGGTCTCGAGCCGGCCGAGACCGGGCACGCGCTGGTGACGTCGCGGATCCTCGAGCAGGTGCCGCGGAGGAAGTCTGGCGACACGAAGTACAGCGCCGGTTCCGTACTCGTCGTCGGCGGCGCCCCGGGGATGACCGGGGCCGTCTGCCTAACCGCAGAGGCGGCGTTCCGCGCCGACGCCGGCTACGTCACGGTCGCGGCGCCGCCGGAGGCGCTGCCGGTCATCGAGACGCGACTGCTGGAAGCGGTGAAGCGGCCGCTCGACGACGTCTGGGACGCAGTCGGTCGGGCCACGGCGCTGGCGATCGGGCCGGGGCTCGGGCGGGAGCGTGGAGAGCTCGTGCGGCGGTTGCTGGAGGAGACCGACCTGGCGGCGGTAGTGGACGCGGACGGGCTCTACGAGCTGGAACCGTTCGACCGGGACGCACCGACGGTGCTCACTCCGCACTCGGGCGAGCTCGGGCGCCTTCTCGGCGAGGAGTCGGCCTGGGTCGACGCTCATCGTCTCGAGGCGCTGAGACGCGCGGTAGAGCGCTTCGACTGCGTCGTGCTCCTGAAAGGGGAGGGGACGCTGGTCGGGGCGCCCGGAGCCGGAGCGCTCGTCTGCGGCGGTTTTCCGTCGCTTGCCACCGCTGGGACCGGTGACGTCCTCACCGGCGTCGTCGCGGCGTTTCTCGCCAAGGGCATGGAGGCCCAGCTCGCGACCGCGGCTGCCTCGACGGCTCACACTCAGGCTGCCGTCACCGCGCCGTACCGCTCGGGCCTCGTCGCGAGCGACCTGCTGGCGGTGCTCCCGCGCGTCCTCGATGCATAGGTCGAAGATCACGATCGACCTCGGGGCGCTGCGTCGCAACGCCCGCCGGCTCCGGGAGGTGCTCGCCGAGAGCGAGCTGTGGGCGGTCGTCAAGGCGGATGCGTACGGTCACGGCGCTGTCGACGTCGCCGGGGCGGTGCTCGGTGAGGGTGCGACCGTGTTGTGCGTGGCGACGATGGCCGAGGCGCTCGAGCTCCGCCAGGCCTTTCCGGAGGCGCGAATCCTCGTGATGGGGCCGACGGTCGGCCCGGAGCTGGCCGCCGCTCGGGAGGCCCGGATCGAGCTGACGGTGGTCGACGCCGAGATCCCGGAAGGAGCCCGCGTCCATCTCAAGCTGGATACGGGCATGGGGCGGTGGGGCCTGTCCGAGCTCCCGGAGCCTTCTGTCGAGGTCGTGGGGCTGATGACGCACCTCGCGACGGCGGATTCCGATCCCGAGTTCGCGCAGGAGCAGGTGCGGAGATTCGACCGCGCTACGAGACGGTACTCGCACCTGACCCGACACGCGGCCAACAGCGCCGCCGC
>JBKPFE010000196.1:0-4550 GCA_046728705.1 Actinomycetota bacterium | reverse complement strand
AGGCTCGTCCTCGAGCCGAGCCCCTGCTTGAGCCCACGAAGGTAGTCCTTCCCGTAGTCGTCGTTCTGGTAGAAGACCGCGATCTTCGCGTTGGGCGCGTTCTGGAGGATCCAGCGCGCGTACATCTTCCCCTCGGCGACGTAGTCGGTCTGCCAGCCGGACGTCCACGGGAACTGCTTGTACTGGGTGCCCCAGTAGCTCGCGCCGGTCGAGACGAGGACCTGCGGCACCTTGCGTGCGTTCTGCACCGGCCGGCTCGCGAGGATCGGCTCGGTTCCGAGCGAGCCCACCGTGGCGAACACCTTGTCTTCGAGGATCAGTTTATTCGTGAGCTGAACCGTCTGCGCCGGGTTATAGGCGTCGTCGTAGTACTTCCAGACGATCTGGCGGCCGTAGATGCCGCGCTGACCGGTCTTCTTGTCCCTGCGCGCGTTGATGTACTTGAAGTATGCCTCCATCCCGCGCGGAATCGGCGCGTACTGCGAGGCGAACCCGCTCAGCGGGAACGTGCCGCCGATCGTGATCGCCCGTTTCGTGATTCCCGGCACCGCCTCCGGAGCCTGTGTGGCCTCCGTTCGCGCGAACGCCCCCGGCAGGCTCACGCTCAGGGCCGCCCCAAGCGCGATTACCGCCAATAGAACCTTCTTCATGTGCTCCTCCTTGCCATCCGGACTGGGACCCCCCCGTCCGCCTCCGATTGGACTCCGAACGACACGATTTGTTGTTGACCCGACCCCATGAGCGGCAAGCGTACTACGAACCGTTACGCGGGGTAACCCTTCTTGGTTTGCCGGTTAACGGCCGACCCGCAGTCGCCCGGCGCAGCGACGAGAACCCCTCCCAGAGGATCGTCGTCAGATACTCGACGAGCCGGTCTCGAGGGAGAGATCGGGTCGCGAGCCAAGAGGTTCCTGCCGCCCTGATCATGCCGGAGACGCACTCGGCCCAGGGCTCGGCGAAACCGGGGTGCACGCCCGCGCGACGGAGGTTGTCCTCGGCCGTGAACGCGCACTCGGCGATGTGCCGGCGCCGGAAGTCGGCGACCATCCGGGCCGTCCGGGGCTGCTCGGAGGCATGAAGCAGAAACCGGTACTGCTCGGGCTCTCGCTCGACGTACACGAGATAGGCGTCGATCGCCGCCGCGAGGCGGTCTCGCGGCTCGCTCGCCTCTGTGGCCGGCTTCAGGGCGATCTTGAGCTCGTCGATGTAGCGCTCGGTGAGCGCCTCGTAGAGGCCGTCCTTGTCGCCGAAATGGCGGTAGAGCACCGGCTTCGTGATTCCGGCCTCCGAGGCGATCTCGTCCATGGAGACCTCGACCCCACGGCGCTGGATGACTCGATCCGCGACGTCGAGGAGCTCCTCGCGCCGGCGCTCCCGTCGCCGCGCACGCTTCGAGTCTCTTGCTCTCGTCGCGGTCGTTTCGATGGCCATACGAGCCTGACGTTAACGGCTTACGCGCGCTGCCGTGAGGGCCTGCGCGCGAGATTCCCACGAATGAACGCTCCGAGGCGCCTGAGGCCGCTGACGACTCCGCCCGGCAAAAGCAGCATGATCACGATCAGAAAGACACCGAATACAACCGGCGGCGCCTGGTCTGCAAACTCGAACGAGACGACCGGGGGCTCCTGGGAGTAGATCGGGAGGAACTGGTACAGCAGCGCCCCGAAGATAGCGCCAGCGAGCGAGCCCAGCCCGCCGATGACGGCGCTCGCGAGCAGCAGGATCGAGAGGGCGACCGGGAACGTGTCGGGGTTGACGTAGGCGATCTCGATCGCGAACAGGGCTCCCGCCGCGCCCGCATACGCCGCAGAGACGCCGAACGCGAAGGTCTTGTAGAGCGCCGGGTTCACACCGGAGGAGGTCGCGGCAACCTCGCCGTCGCGGATCGCACGCCATGCTCGGCCGATCCGCCCGCGCACGAGCAACCAGGCGAGAACGAACAGGATTCCCGCCGTGACCCAGGCTTCGTAGTAGAGCCAGTGGCGGGTGGAGATGTCCCAGCCGAACGGCGTCTCCGGAAGGTTGAGGTTGAGGCCGCCACCGCCCCCGGTCACCTCGGCGTAGCGCTTCATCAGGATCGGGAAGGAGACGGCCAGCGCGAGCGTCGCCAACGCCAACGAGATTCCGCCAAGCCGCAGCGCGGGGATGCCGATGAGCAGCCCGAGGACGCCGGTGACCAAGGCGGCGATCGGGATCGTGAAGATCGGCGTCATCCCGTCGCCGATCGGCAACCAGCTCGGCGGATCGAGCTGGAGCAGCTCGAGCCCGGGCCGCCCGAGCGAGAGCAACGTCGTCACGTATGCCCCGACTCCGACGAATGCGCCGTGACCGAGGGAGATCTGGCCGCTGTAGCCGGTGAGGATGTTCAGGCCGAGCAGCGCAATCACGTAGACCGCCACTAACGTGAACTGGAGCAGCCGGAACTCGCCCATGAACCGTGGGAGCAGGGCGACGACCACGGCGCCGATGACGAAGAGCACTGGGCCGATGGCTCCGCCGAGATAGCGCCTCATACCCTTCGCACCACCCTGTGCCCGAAGAGGCCCTGCGGCCTGATCAGCAGCACGATCAACAGCACGACGAGCGCAGCCGGCAGCCGGAGCTCGCCGCCGATGAAGTCGACGTACGTGCCGAGGATGTTGATCAGCACGCCAAGGATGAGCCCGCCGACGACTGCGCCGACCGGACTGTCGATCCCCCCGAGCACTGCCGCGGCGAACGAGTAGATCAGTACGACCAGCATCAGGTTCGGGTCGAGGAACAGGGTCGGGGCGGCCATCATCCCGGCGACGGCGCCGAGAACGGCGGCGAGCCCCCATCCGAGCGCAAGCATCCAGCCGACCCTGACGCCGAGCAACCGGCTCGCGTCCTGGCTGTTGGCGACCGCACGCATCACGAGGCCGAGCGTGGTGAAGCGGAAGAACGCCCAGAGCAGCACAACGGTGGCGAGACAGACGCCGAGGACGCCCAGGTCCTGGTACGAGATCACGACACCGGCGATCTCTGTCGTCCCGTACGAGAAGGGAGTGTCGAAAGCCTTGACCTCGGGGTTCCAAATCCAGCCGCTGAGCCCGTTGAGCGCGATCAGCAATCCGATCGTGACGATCACGACCACGATCTCGGGCCGATCCTCGACCGGCCGGATGATGATTCGCTCCACGGCCGCCCCGCCGACGAATGCGATTACGAGCGTGAGCGCGAAGGCCGGCCAGTACGACATGTGGTTCATCAGCGACCAGGCGATGAAGGTCGTGAACGTCGCCATCTCGCCCTGAGCGAAGTTGAGGACGTCCGTCGCCCGGTAGATGAGCACGAGAGCGAGCGCAAGGCTGGCGAAGATCGCGCCCTGCGCAAGCCCGCTGACAACCTGCTGCCAGTACCCGGCCCAAGTGAACCCGGTCTCGGTCTGCGTCAGCACCAAGCCGATCAGGCCCAGCAAGGCGACGGCGCCCACGAGAAGGCCGATGCCCAGGATCACCGCCCTCAGCGCCGGGCCCACGTCGACGTCGAACCGCGCTGCTCTCGCCGGAAGCGCCATCAGTAACCCAGGTACGACTTCCGGACGCCTTCGTGGCGCTGGAGCTCGTCGCTCGTCCCCTCCACCGCCACCCTCCCGACCTCGAGCACGTACGCCCGCGATGCGATGTCCAGCGCAATCGTCGCGTTCTGCTCGACGACGAGCACCGTCAGCCCCTCGTCCTCGTTCAGGTGGTGGACGATCGCGAACAGCTCCCGGACCACCGTCGGCGCGAGGCCGAGCGACGGCTCGTCGAGCATGAGCAGCCGCGGGCGCGAGACGAGCGCCCGGCCGAGCGCCAGCATCTGCTGCTCGCCGCCGCTCAGGGTCGCGGCCGGCTGGTCGCGCCGCCGCTCGATCCACGGGAAGTAGCCGACGACCCGCTTGGCCTCCTGCTCGAGCGCGGCGCCGCGTCCCGGGCCGATCGCACCCATGCGCAGGTTCTCCCACACGGTGAGCTCGGGGAAGAGCCCGCGGCCCTCGGGGACATGCGCGATCCCGAGCCGGGCGGCGTACTCGGGGCTCCGGCGCGCGATTCGGCGGCCGTCGAAGACGATGTCGCCCGACGTTCGGGTCATGCTCGAGATGCTTCGGAGCGTCGTCGTCTTGCCCGCGCCATTCGCGCCGAGCAGCGCGACGACCTCGCCCTCGTCCACCGTCAGCGAGACACCGTGGAGAGCTCGGATCGGCCCGTAGCGGGCGTGGACTTCCTTCAGCTCAAGCAGTGGCATCCTCGCCTCCCAGGTAGGCCTCGATCACGTCGGGGTCCTGCTGCACCTCGCGGGGCGTTCCCTCCGCGATCTTCCGGCCGAAGTTGAGGACGTGAACGCGCTCGCAGACGCTCATGACGAGCGCCATGTGGTGCTCGACGATCAGAACCGTCAGGTCGAAGTCCTTTCTCAGGCGCCGGATCAACGAGCCGAGCTCCTCCACCTCCTCGTGGTTGAGGCCCCCGGCGGGCTCGTCGAGGAGGAGCAGCCGCGGCCGCGAGACGAGAGCGCGGGCGAGCTCGATCCGCTTCAGCGTCCCGAAG
>JBKPFE010000330.1:0-3805 GCA_046728705.1 Actinomycetota bacterium | reverse complement strand
GGCCGCGATCGCAACGAGCCCCGGATACTGATGTCCCGAGTCAGGGACCTGCAACTCGGCGACCACGACGCCTGCCAGACCGCTGACGTAGCCGATCGAGAGGTCGATCTCGCCGATGAGCAGGACGAACACGACTCCGATCGCGATCACCGTCACTCCGGCCATCTGGCCGATCAGGTTCGTGAAGTTGACCGCGCTGAAGAAGACGTCGCTCTTCGACGTGAAGTACAGCGTGATGCCGATCAGTCCGAGGATGACCGGCAGGCTCCCGACCTCACCGCCTTTGAGCGCGTCCCACCGCGCGCGGAGGATCGCGCCGAGACTGTCCCCGGAGGCTGCGGCCTGCACTTCAGCGGGAGCGGCGGTACTCACGGGGCTACCTCGGCCTCCTCCGGGGCCGCCTTCCCGACCGTAATCGCCTGCACGATCTCCTGCTCGTTGGTCTTCGCCTTTTCGTAGAGGCCCACGTTGCGACCGAGGCGCAGGACGGTGATGCGGTCGGCGACCTCGAAGACGTCGACGAGGTTGTGCGAGACGAGGACGACGGCGAGCCCCTGCTCGGCGAGCCGCCTCACGAGGGCGAGCACCTGCCGGGTCTGGGCCACGCCGAGCGCGGCGGTCGGCTCGTCGAGGAAGACGACGCGGTTGTTCCACATCACTGCCCGCGCCACCGCCACCGACTGTCGCTGACCGCCCGAGAGCGTCGCGACGGGCTGTCGAACGGATCCGATCGTGGTGACCGCCAACGAGGAGAGCGTCTCGGCCGTGCGCTGCTCCATGGGGGCCTCCTTGAGGCGGAACAGCAGATCGTGCTCCTCGCGCCCGAGGTACATGTTCTGCACGACGTCGAGGTTGTCGGCGAGCGCGAGGTCCTGATAGACGACCTCGATCCCCAGCTTGGCCGCGTCCTTCGGTCCGTGGATCGTGACGCGCTCGCCCTCGAAGAGGATCTCGCCGCTGTCGATTGGATAGATGCCCGCGACGCACTTGATCAATGTGGACTTCCCGGCGCCGTTGTCCCCGACGAGGGCCATGACCTCGCCGTCGCGGACCTCGAAGTCGACCTCGTCGAGAGCCTGCACGGCGCCGAAGTGCTTCGAGACGCCGTGGAGCTCGAGCGTCGAGGGTGGTGGCTGCGCGCTCACCTGCGGTTTCTAACACGGTGAGGGCGCGCACAGGGGCGCGCCCTCACCGAGAACGGTCCTACTTGCAGTACTTCTTGTACTGCCCGACACACACCTGGCTCCTCTTCAGGAACCCGTCCCTGAAGAGCAGCTTGTAGTTCGTCTTCGTGACCCAGACCGGCGTCAAGAGGATGGAGGGCGTGCCGCTGACCTTGCCGTTGACGCCCGGGACCTTCCGGCCCTTGGCGAGCGCGATCGCGGCCGCTGCGGCGGCGTTCGCCTCCCTGCGCACCGACTTGTACACCGTGCCACTCTGCCAGCCCGCCAGGATGAACTGGACACCCGTCGGTGTCGCGTCCTGCCCGGTGAGCGGGATTGGCTTGAGGCCATGCGCCTTGAGCGACGCGATGACGGCCCCGGCGAGGCCGTCGTTCGCCGCGATCGAGGCGTCGACCTTGTTGCCGTTCCTGGCCAGGATCTGATCGAAGATCCGCCGTCCCTTGATCGGGTCCCAGTCGGTCCACTGATCGCCGCCCTTGGCCTTCTTGAGCGTGCCGCTCTTGTAGAGCGGGTTCAGGATCGAGTCGTAGCCCTGCTTGAACAGCTTGGCGTTGTTGTCCTTGATGTCGCCGTTGAGCTCTGAGACGACCGCGTTCTTCTTTCCCTTCGCCCTGAGCGCCGCGACGAGGCCCGCTCCCTGGAGCTTGCCGACGCGCACGTTGTCGAAGGAGACGTAGTACGACGCCTTGCTGCCGACGACGAGGCGGTCGTAGTCGATGACCTTCGCGCCGCGACTCACGGCGAGGTTGGTGATCGCGATGCCCGAAGCCGGCGACAGCTGGTCGAGCAGGATGACCTTCGCGCCCTGCGCGAGGCACTGCTCGGCCTGCGACCGCTGCTTCTGCGGGTCGCCGAGCGCGTTCAGGACCGAGGCTGGAACGCCGGCCTTGCTGAACGCCGCCTTCAGGTACGGCGCATCGAACAGCGTGTAGCGCGTGGACGACTTCGTGTCCGGAAGCAGCGCGCACACCTGGATTGATTCGGCCTGCGTTCCGGCCGGCCCGGTCGAGCGCGCCGATGCGCCGGCGGCGACGACTCCGACCAGGGCGACCGCGAGTGCGGCCGTGATCCTTGTACGAGAGAGTGTTTTCAAGCCTGCCCCCCTTGTAGAGACGGAAGTGGTGAAAAGGTCGTATCAGGTCCGCAGCGTCTACTCAACTGCAGGTGTCTAGACCGGACGCCGTCCGACGGGTCTCAGGCGGCCCGGCGTAGCTGCTCGTCGAGCGGGACGAGCGGAGGATCGAAGGTCCGCACCGCGTCGTCGTTCGAGACGACGTTGTCGCCCGACTCCAGCATCTTCAGCAGATCGCGCGTCAGCGGGATGTTCCCGGGCAGGCGCTCGGTCACTGTCGCGGGAATCTTCATCAGCCCGGTTGGCAAGTGCATCGTCGGCCGGCGGCGGATCCCGAGCTGCGCCCGGAGTCGCTGCCAGAACTCGTTCCAGCTGACGACGTCCGGGCCGCCGACCTCGAACGTCCGATTCGCGGCCTCGGCCTTGTCGATCGCAGCGGCGAAGTAGGCGCCGATGTCCTCGATCCAGATCGGCTGAATCCTCTGCTCACCGCTGCCGATGATCCCCGTGACCGGGGCAAGCTTCGCCAGCTTCTTGAACGTCGGCAGGATGCCGCCGTCTCGGCCGAAGATGAAGCTCGGCCGGAAGATCACGTGCTCGAGACCCGAGGCCTTCGTGTCCCGCTCCATCGTCCATTTCGCGTTGTAGAAGGGGACGAGATCCTTCGTCTCCTCCCTGAACCCGAGCGCGCTCATGAGGACGACGCGGCGGACGCCCGCCTCCTTCGCGGCGGCAAGGAGGTTGCGCGTGCCGCCGATCATCACCCGTTCGAACTCCGCGGGCTTCCCCTGCCGGATCCCGACGAGGTGAACGACGACGTCGGTGTCGCGCACCGCGCGGCGCATCGCCTCGGAATCGGTCACGTCGCCCTGAACCGCCGCCTGGCACCTGATGCCCGCCTCGCTCCACGCGCCGGGCTTGCGCTCGAGCACGCGCACCTCGTGACCGGCGTCGACGATCGCGTTGGCGACGGCGGGGCCGACGAAGCCAGTCGCGCCCGTCACGAACACCCTCATACGCGTTCTCGCGGGAAGTTCTGCCAGTAGCGGGACGGGGTCGGCCCCTCCTGTCCCTGGTACTTCGAGCCGAGCTCGCCGGCGCCGTAGGGCGTCTCGGCCGGCTCGGAGAGCTGGACGAAGGAGAGCTGCCCGATCTTCATCCCGTAGTAGATCGTGATCGGGAGGTTGGCGACGTTCGACAGCTCGAGCGTGACGTGGCCGTCCCAGCCGGGGTCGATGAAGCCGGCGGTCGAGTGGATCAGCAGGCCGAGGCGACCCAACGAGCTCTTCCCCTCGAGTCGGGCAACGAGGTCGTCCGGCAGCCGGATTCGCTCGAGCGTCGAGGCGAGCACGAACTCGCCGGGATGGAGGATGAAGGGCGAATCGTCTTCGACCTGCACGAGCTCGGTCAGGTCCTCCTGCGGCTCCTTGACGTCGATGTACGGGTAGCGCGCGTTGTGAAAGACGCGGAAGTAGCGGTCGACCCGCACGTCGACGCTCGACGGCTGCAGGAGCGACTCGTCGTAGGGGTCGATCTCGATCCGACCCTG
>JBKPFE010000184.1:0-5641 GCA_046728705.1 Actinomycetota bacterium | reverse complement strand
CTGGTCGGTGTCGAGCAGCGCAAAGGGTGACTCGATCTCGATCACAGAGTCGTGCGAGCCGGCCGCTGCCTGGGGCAGAAACCGATGCCTTCCGTCCTCACAACGAACCTCGAAGCCGATCACGCCTCGGCTCTCGCGGTCGAGGATCACGTCGACGACGCGGCCGATCTTTAACCCCTTGATGACCACGGTCCGTTCGAGTAGCTCCTCCACGTGCTCCACTATCTACCACCCGCCGCTGGCGGCGAACCTCGAGTCGCCCTGAGGTCGCTCCCAGGCGACCTCGACGTCCTCGACCTGGGCAAGAGCAGGGCCTCGTCGGCACCACTCCACCATCGACTCGACGCGCTCCCGCTCGCCCTCGAAGACCGCTTCGACGGTTCCGTCGGGGTTGTTGCGCACCCAGCCGCCGAGGCCGAGCGAGGCCGCGCGGTCCCGTGCCTCCGCACGGAAGAACACGCCCTGAACCCGTCCTCGGACAGTCACATGTGCACGCGCGAGATTCAGGCCTCGAACCCTTCCTCGCCGACGAGCGGAACGAAACGGCACGGCACCGAGCGGATGACGGCCGGCCCTTCCGGACTGCGTACGATCACCTCGAGCCTCTGGCCGCGCCGGCCGCCGACTGGCACGACGAGACGTCCTCCCGGCCGTAGCTGGTCGTAGAGTGCCTGCGGGAAGGTCGGCGCCGCGGCGGCGACGGCGATCGCGTCGAACGGCGCCTGCTCGGGCAGCCCGCGCGAACCGTCCCCCACGTACACGGCGACATTCTCGAACCCGGCCGCCGCCAGATTCGCTCTCGCCTGCTCGGCCAGCTCCGGAATCCGCTCGATCGTGTGCACCTCGTCGGCCAGCTCGGCGAGCAGCGCCGCCTGGTAGCCGGAGCCGGTCCCCACGTCGAGCACATGCTCGTCGCCGTCGAGGCCGAGCTCCTCGGCGATGCGCGCGACCATGTACGGCTGGGAGATCGTCTGACCGGCGCCGATCGGCAGGGCCGCATCGTCGAACGCGCGGTCCCTCAGTCCTTCGGGGACGAACAGCTCGCGCGGCACTCGCTCCATCGCGTCGAGCACACGCTCGTCGACGATGTCGCGCCCGCGCAGCTGCTCGTCGACCATCCGCGCTCGTCGAGCGCTCTCAGGCGGCACGCGCATAGGCCGGGGCCGGGACGCCGAAGTGCTCGAGGATGAGCGGTGCGACCCCCAGGATGCTCGCGGGCGGTGCCGCCCCGCCGACGACGAGCATCGGGACGAGCGAGTCACCGTCCAGCAGCGAGCCGTGCGACCCACCACCGACGTGATGCCGGCCGCCGAGGTCCGTGAGCTCGACACCGGCCGCCGCCGAGACGAGGATGTCGCCCGCATTCGGGTTCGCCAGTGCGTGCCAAGCACGCCGGCGCCAACTGTCGTCCTCGGGCCCGAGACGCAGTTCGGCGCCCTCGCAGAGCGCGATCGTCTCCTCGCCCTCGCGAAAGATCACGACGTCCAGGGCGGCCTCGTCGCTCAGACGTTCTGCGACCGACCTGGGCTCGACCTGCGCCGCAGGCAACAGGTAGACCATCCCCGCCCGGTTGGACGCTGTGACCGCGAGCTCGGCGTCGTCCCGGCGCCCGTTCGGCCGGAACAAACGGAAGTCGGAGAGCGCCGACTCGAGGCGGAACGGCCGCTCGACCGGCGTCTGGCCGTGGTCGGAGCAGAGGACGACGTCGTAGCGCTCCAGGAATTCCTCGACTCCACCCGCCGCTTCGACGAGCCCGCCGACGGCGCGGTCGCTCCTCGCGAGCGCCTCGTCCGCGCCCGCCGGGCCCAGTGCATGCGACGCGAAGTCGTAGTCCGGGAGGTAGAAGAAGAGGAAGTCGAAGCCGTCACGGGTGACGAGCCACCGGCCGACGGCGGCGGCGTAAGCGTCGATCGAGCCCCTTGCTCGGCCGCCGACGGCGAGCGGCGCCCCGGTCACGTCGGACTCGAACAAGCTGTAGTAGAAGAACCGGCGCGGGCCGCTGACGGGACGCACAACGCCCGGGACCGTCGGGACGTGTCTCGTACGGCCGCGATAGCAGGGGACGTTGACTGCCGCGGCCACGAGCCCGTCGTCCTCGAGGGCCTCGTACACGGTCACCGCGTCCCGCGCGAGGTGTTCCGCATTCATCTCGACGATCGCATCCTTCACCGACCGCCGCGTGCCGACCGCCCGCATGGCGCCGAACGAGGAGCCGTACTCGACCAAACGCCGCTCGCCGCGGTGGTACCAGACGAGGTGCGGGATGTGGTGGACGTCGGGCCCGCCGCCGGTCGCGAGCGACGCGAGGCAGACGGGCGTCAGCGAGGGGAAGGTCGACGTCGCGCGCGCATAGCTTCCGGCCTCGGCGAGTGCGGCGAGAGTCGGGGCGGAGCGGCTCTCGGATGCAGCCTCGAAGGCGTCGGGCGTCAGGCCGTCGATGACGACAAGGATGAGCTTCTTGGGCGGTGCCCCTCCAGGTGATGTTGCCGTCTTCATGGCGAGCGAAAACCAAGCCAGGCTGCGGACTCAGGGCGCGTCCATATCGAGGAGATATGGGCGCGACCTGAGGCTACTGACTGGCGCCGGTTTGCAGCCGCCAGGGAGACGGATGACATTGCCTGGAGGGGCACTTAGTCGCGCGCCAACGTGCGCAGGCCGGCGTACCGCTCCGGCTCGCGGCGGCGCATCCGCGTTGCGAGCGCGGGGAGGGCGACAGCCTCGATGAAGCCGAGCAGCGGGATGAACGCCAGCACCGCGATCACGAAACCGCCGACGGCCAGAAGCGCGGCAGCGGCCGCCCTCGTCCCGCCGCGCCGAAGGGTGCCGCTCAGCAATCTTTGGGCGCCCGCGGCACCGAGCAGGCCGCCGATGCCGCCAGCGACGCCGTCCTCAATCCCGCCCAGGGCCAGGCCCAGGCCGACCCCGATCGCGGCTGCGATGACCGCGCCGACGGCCAGGCCCCAGCGGACGCCACCGAGCACACCCGCCAGCGCGACTCCGAGGCCGACGCCCAAACCGAGAAACACCCCGACCCAGTAGACATCCCACATGAGGGACCAGTCTAGGCGCGGCGCTCATCCATCCGATCTCCTCTCGCCTTCGATCTTATGAGCGCAAGAACGCGAGGACGGCGAGTACGCGACGATGGCCGTCCGTGGTCGCGGGTAGGCCGAGCTTCTGGAAGATGCTCGTGATGTGCTTCTGCACGGCACGCTTGATGACAACGAGGCGTTCGGCGATGCCTGATTGGAGCGACCCTCAGCCGTCAGCTCAAGCACCTCTCGTTCCGCGGAGTCGGTCGAGTCTCCTTAGAGCCGCGCTCACCGCGGCGATCAGCCTGGCTCGCCTCCACTGCCTTTCCCTGGAAGCGATGATCGCGTGCCCACGATCGCTCGCCTGCAGCCTCGCCGATCTTCGCCGGCGTCTGGTCGGGTAAAGGCGCCATCGCTCCCAAGTCGTACGTTTCGCTGGCTCATCCGCTGCCGGCGGTCTGGGCAGAGCTGTGCCGGCCGCACCTGGTGGTTGCGCGAAGCACTAGACGGCCCAGTTGCTCGAGCTGACCCCAGGCGGCGTTCGGCGAGTCCAGACGACCGCTGCCGTTCGCGGCCCGGCATCCGAGTTCCTGGTCTCTCTCACCCCGCAATCAGCCACGATGAGCGGGACAAGTGTGGGTCCCGCCCGGCCTTGCCCATCCGATCCCGAGGTCGCTGCGTAGTGTCTATCGCTCAGCCGTGACAACCGGGAAAGGGAGGATTGCATGAAGAAGATGACGGGGATCGTCCTCTTCGCGCTCAGCGGGCTCGCGCTCATCGCCGCGGCAGCGGCCGGAATCAACAGCAACTGGAGCCAGCACCTGTCCGGCGACTTCGAGGTGCCGATCCGCGATACGCAAGGGCAGGGCCAGGCGGTCTTCCACCTGAGCTCTGACGGCACATCGCTCGACTACAAGTTGATCGCGTCCAACATCGAGAATGTGTTCATGGCGCACATCCATCGAGGCGCCCCGGGCGAGAACGGACCGATCGTCGTGTGGCTGGCCCCGAGCACGGCGCCCGTTCCAGGCCCGACGGGGGCCGGCAGGACAGACGGGGTGCTCGCGCAGGGGACGATCACCGCCGCGAACCTGGTCGGCCCGCTCGCCGGTCAGCCGCTCTCGGCTCTCGTCGAGCTCATGAACTCAGGTCGTGCGTACGCGAACGTGCACACGAGTGATGGGGATGCGACGCCGAACGAGGGTCCCGGCGACTTCCCCGGCGGAGAGATCCGGGGGAACCTCACCGGCTGAAGACGTCGCTCGACGGGGCGGCCAGCTCAACCCCACAACGCCCAAGGGGCCCCTCGGCAGGGCCCCTTGGGCGTCGCGTCACGCGTTACGGCGTTACGACCAGCTTGTCCGCGTGGATGTTCTGGTTTCGCTTACCGATGCTGTTTGAAGGCGGGCCCGGCGCAGGATCGAGATCGTGTGGGATGCGCAAGCACGATCCCGGCCGCGGCTCAAAGACGCCGGATCATCGGATTTGCAGGCGAAATCGACTTTGCCCATCCCACACCCCGACGAGCTGCTGGCACGGGTCTTCGGAGTCGTTTTCACGGTCGCCGTCGTCGGCCTGGGCGTGCGCTCGATCGGCAGGCTCGGTGCTGGAATGCCGTGAAACTGAGCGTTGACGATGAGATCCGGGAAATGGAAATGGAAGGGGTTATGGGAGCGCTCGAGGTCGCCGGTGCCAGTCCACGTCATGTCGTGGGGACGTCGACGACCATCGGGCCCGTGGGCGTGAAGAAGCGGACAGGGACCGTTGCCGTCAACGCTGCCTCGTGGACGGGATCAGAAGGAATACACCGGCCCGCCCCTGTTCGAATGACGACTAAGGCTGCTCGAGGCGGCGGATGACGGCGAGTCCGAACTCCGCCGCCTGGGCACCGTCGACGACGCGGTGGTCGAAGGTCAGCGCGACGTAGCCGAGCGGGCGCGAGACGATCTCGCCGTCGCGGACGACCGGGCGCTCGGCGATCCGGCCGAGGCTGAGGATCGCCACCTCAGGGTGGTTCACGATCGGAGTCTGGAACAGCCCGGCGAGCTTGCCGGCGCTCGTCACAGTGAAGGTCGAGCCGCGGAGCTCCTCGGGCTTGAGCGCCCCAGATCGCGCGTCGTCGGCGAGGCGGCGCACTTCGCCGTCGAGCTCCTCGATGGAGCGTGATTCGCAGTCGCGGACGACGGGCACGAGCAGCCCCTGGTCGGTCTGCACGGCGATGCCGAGGTCGTAGCGGTCGAGCAGGACGATCTCGTCGCCTTCCAGTCGGGCATTCAGCTCGGGGAACTCCTGCAGCGAGAGCGCACACGCCTTGAGCGTCGTAGGAAGCAGAAGCTTGAGGTCGAGCTCGCCGAAGTCGCATTCCTCGACCCAGGTGACCGGCGGCACCTCGTGGTGAGCCCGCGTCATGTGCTCCGCGATCAGGCGGCGCACCCCCCGAAGCGGCTCGCGCCGTCCCTCCGGGACAGGTCCAGGGGCCTGGCCCCTGGACGTGGCTGAACGGCGCACGTCCTCTTCGGTGATGCGGCCCTGCGGGCCCGTCCCCTCGACGCTCTCGAGCTCGACGCCGAGCTCCTGGGCAAGCCGCCGGATCAGCGGTGTAGCCCGAA
>JBKPFE010000107.1:0-12060 GCA_046728705.1 Actinomycetota bacterium | reverse complement strand
TGGTGCTCGCGACCCAGAAGGGAAGCAGCATTACCTGAAGAGACACTAGGCTCCGCTCATGCCGATCCACATCCGCGCCGAGCCCGGCGACTACGCCGAGGCCTGCCTGTTGCCGGGTGATCCTCTGCGGGCCAAGTACATCGCCGAGACGTTCTTCGACGACCCGGTCCAGCGGAACGCGGAGCGAGGGATGCTGGGCTACACCGGGACCTTTGAAGGAAGGTCGGTCTCGGTTCAGTCGACCGGGATGGGCTGCCCGTCGGCTGCGATCGTCGTAGAAGAGCTGGTCCAACTGGGCGTGAAGCGGCTGCTGCGCGTCGGAACCTGCGGCGGGCTCCAGCCAGACATGAGCCTCGGCGATCTCATCATCGCGGTCTCGGCCGTGGCCGCGGATCGGACGGTCGAGAAGCTCGTTGGCTTCGAGCCGCACGTTCCGACCTCGGACTTTGGGCTCGTTCACGGCGGTGTGCACGCAGCCAAGGAGCTGGGCAAACCCGTCCGCGTCGGCCCGATCGTCTCGAGCGACCTGTTCTACAACCCCGACGACGGCCAGTACGAGCGCTGGTCGACGCGGGGCATCCTCGCCGTCGAGATGGAGGCGTCGATCCTCTTCACCCTCGGCGCGCTGCGAAAAGTCCAGGCCGGCTGCTTTCTGACGGTCAGCGATGTCGTCGTCGAGGGCGCGTTCGTGCGGATCTCGGACGAGGAGATGCGCGCCGCCGTCGATCAGATGACGGAGCTCGCGCTGCGGACGATCACGGCGGAGCATTAGCTCTGGAGAAGACCGTCTTTCTCGTCAACCCGGCGTCGGCGAACGGGAAGACCGGGAAACGCTGGCCGCAGATCGCGCGGGCGGCTCACGCGGCCGGCTTGCACGGCGAGGCGGTCTTCTCCGAGCGCGCGGGCCAGCTTGGAGAGCTCGCGCGTGAGGCCGCCGACGACGGCGTCTCCATGCTCGTCGTCGTCGGCGGCGACGGGACCGTCCACGAGGTCGTCAACGGCATCGCCGGACGCGACGGCGTGGAGCTGGCACTCATCCCGCGCGGTACGGGACGGGACTTCGCGCGCACGCACGCGATCCCCAAGCGACTGGGCGAGGCGCTGCGTATCGCCAGGGATGGGATCGCCCGTCCATTCGATCTCGGTCGGGCCAGCTTCCAGGCCGACGGGAGCCAGGCGGCCGCCTGGTTCGCGAACATGGCCAGCGTCGGCATGAGCGGCGCGGTCGCCGCGAAGGCGAACGCGACGACGAAGGTTCTTGGCGCCAAGACCTCGTATCTGCTCGCGCTCGGAGTCGTCTTCGCCCGCTGGAAAAACGTTCACCTCCGGGTCCGCGTCGACGAGGAGGAGCGGGATGCGTTGATGGAGGACACGATCGCCGCGGTCGGCCGCTATCTCGCCGGCGGCATGATGATCACACCCGACGCTGAGCCCGACGACGGGCTCTTCGACGTCTTGCTGATCGGAGACCTCACGAAGACCGAGCTCGTGCGGGTGATGCCGAAGATCTACCGGGGGACGCACCTTCCGCACCCGAAGGGCGAGTTGCTCCGCGGCCGCACAGTCTCGATCGAGGCAGACGAGCCGCTACCCGTGCAGCTCGACGGCGAGCAGCCGGGCACAACACCGGTGCGCTTCGAGATCGTGCGGGCGGCAATCCGCCTGCGTGTGGCGGGCTAACGCCCGCCTTTCGCTGAAAGTCTCGCGACTTTCAGCGCCCTCTCGAGCCGGGCAGCGCTTCGCGCTGCGCGGCCCAGAACCGCTCGCTGCTTCCTTTCCGGCGAAGGTAGGTGAGCGGAACGGGCCAAGCCCGTTCCGCGGCATCTACGTAGCAGGCTTCTTGCGAGTCGAGGCGGTCGGCTTCTTGGCCGTCGTGCGGCTCCGCGACGTGGTCGCTCGCTTGGGCTTCGACAGCTCGGCGACGCGCTTCTCGAGCTTCGCCACCCGCTTCTCCAGTGCATCCAGCCCGCGCACCTTCTTCTGGACGTCGTCGAGCCGCTCGCGCATGCCGCCGACGGTCTCGATCAAGCGGGTCGTCGTCTGCGAGCCGGCGACGCGTGAGATCGCTTCCTCGCCGACGCCGCTGAGCCGGCTGAGTAGGTCCTTCTGCTTGTTCTGCTGCGCCATCAAGCGAACCTTACCCAGCTACGCCCGGATGGGAACGTACCGACCCGGATCGCAGCCTCTCGCCGTCCGCCGCGAAGGTGAAGCTTGTATCGAAGGTGTAAAGCCGACCGCGAGCGCCCAACAAACCGAGCAGGACTGCCGTCCGAACGAATGAACGACATGAATATGCTTCGCAGAACACGATCCCACCGGCATCACGAGGTCACAACCCACGTGATCCGGCAGCGGGCAGGCGTGCCCTACGAGGTGGAGCAGCGAGTGTGCAGAGAGTGCCGGACGGTCCTCGCTGAACGCCAGCTCCGCCGCGCAGCGGCTTAAGTACCTAGCTCGCTCACGAGCGCGGCGAGCGTCTCGCCGGCGCTTTCTTCGATCTTCAGCACCGCCTGATCGTCGAACGTCGTCGGGCCCAAGTTGACGATCGCAACCTGGCCGCCTGAGCGAGCGGCCTCGTCAGGCAGCATCGAGACAGGCCAGACCTCGAGCCCGGAGCCGACGACGAGCAGGAGGCCGGCAGAGCGCGCCAGCTCGTACGCTCGATCGATTGCCGCTTCGGGCAGCAGCTCGCCGAAGAAGACGACGTCGGGCTTCAGGACCTCGTTACAGGCAGTGCACCGAGGCGCGTCCGTCTCGTCGAGGAGCCTAAGGACCTCGTCGACGCCGTAGCGAGTCGAGCAGCGCCGGCAGCTCGACGTGCGAATCGACCCGTGCACCTCGACGACTTCCTGACTCCCCGCTCGCTCGTGCAGCAGGTCGATGTTCTGGGTGACGATGGCTCGAACCCACCCAGCCTGTTCGAGCTCGACCAGCGCCAGGTGGCCGGCGTTCGGGCGCGCATCGGTAAGCGCGCGAAAGCGACGGGCGTAGAAGCTCCAGACTTTGACCGGATCGCCCCGAAACGCGTCGATCGTGGCGTACTCCTGAGGGTCGTAGCGAGCCCAGATTCCGCTCGGCGAGCGGAAGTCGGGAATCCCGCTCTCGGTCGAGATGCCCGCGCCGGTGAGGACGATGGCAGGACCGCGCTCACGAACGAGCTGCGCAAGTCGCCTTAGAGTCTCCTCATCGACGGATTCCACTTCCACACCGAAGTCAAGGTTCGCTTCGCCGAGACCGACGCGCAAGGGATCGCGAACAACGCCGAGTATCTCGTCTGGTTCGAAGTCGCGCGGGTCGAGTACCTCGGGCGATTTCGGGGTGGCTATGCCTCTCTGCGAGAGCAGGGCGTAGAGGCGATGACGGTCGAGACGCACGTGCGTCATCTCAAGCCGGCCCGGTTCGACGATCGGCTCAAGGTCCACGCGCGCTGCGTCGACGTTCGCGGAGCGCGGTTTCGCTACGAGTACGTGGTCGAGCGCGACGCTGAGGCGATCGCAGACGGCTGGACCGGACATGCCTGTGTGGACGCGGTGACCTTCCGCCCGACCCGTGTCCCCGACTGGTTAGTGGAAAAGATCAGCGCGGCGGAGGCTGCGGCGTAGGCGTGGTGGTCGGCGGCGGTGACGGCGCGGGCGGAGTCGGAGGCGGCGGGGGCGGCCGCTTCGCTTTGTCCGGCGGAGGCGGCGGTGCCTTCGGCCTCGGCTTCGTCCCGTAGCGCACGACTTCCGGCTCGGAGCGATACCAGGACGACCAGGTGTCCTCCGACAGGAGATTCCCGTTCGGGGCGTAGACCCGGCGCACGACGCTCGTCTTACGCGACGGCTCGCCCGAGTCGTCGACAATCTTGGTGCCCACCCAGATCCTCGGGTCGGGGACGCGCTTGACACCGGGCGGGCCCGTGACCTCGAGCGGAGCGGTCTCGCTCTCGACGCGGCGGTTCTGCGGCGTGCCGTAGAGCGTCACAGTCAGGGCTGATGCGCCCACGAACGTCCGGACCAACAGCCACCCCTCCGTGTCGTTCCGGAACTTGAGATCGATGTCCGGGTAGTTGACCGTCGCGTCGCGGCCCTGCGGGTAGTGCGAGATGTAGAGCGCATGGTTGGTTCGCGTCTCGATCGGGAGCCCTGCCTCGTACGCAGCGTTGAAGACGGTCGTCGAGACCTGGCAGACACCGCCGCCGATCCCGTTCTGGAGCTCGCCGTTGATGATCACGGGCGCTTCGCGGAAGCCCCGGTCCGGTGATCGCTCGCCCGTTGTCGAGTTGAAGGAGAACGTCGTGCCCGGAGCGATCAGGGCCCCGTCGATCAAGCGAGCGACGAGTTGGACGTTGTGGATCCGGTTTGGCTCGCCGCCGTAGTAGGTCGTGTAGCCGGCGACCCGACCGCTAATCCGCATGGCGCGGGCCTCGTGCGTCGACCGCTCGGGTTGAGCGAGCTCGGCCACAAGCGACGCGGTCCGGTCCGTTGGGCTGAGAGCTGCCGCGAAGATGGCCCGCCTGGCGGCCTCTACGTCGAGCTGGAGCCCAGGCTGCGCGGGTCGCACTTGGACGCGATCGCTCGGTAGAACCACGAAGCGGGCATCGATGGGTGGGTGGTCGACGGCACTGCGGAAGCGCCTGAAGAACGCGTTGGCCGCCGGCCCGCCGAGCGCCAGCGTCGTCTCGCCGTTGCGCGGCAGCTGGAGCATCTTCGCGATCCGCCAGCGGGGGAGCCGCCAGCGGGTCGGGCCGAGCGTGAGGCGGACGGGACCGGAAACCGCAGTGCGAACTTGCGCCAGCGCGGGCCCGAGCTCCTCGGCCGTGACCTCCGGTTGGCTGATCTGGACGGGAAGCGCCTCCGGGTCCCGGTCGAGCGAGACGAGTGAGGCCACGATCAGCCGCGCGGTCGCCTCGCGGTCGAGCGTCCGGCCAGTCGCGCCGCGCGCGATTTCAGGCTGGAGGCCGCGCAGCCGGATCGAGGCAGAGCGTTGAGGCCGGTCGATGCGGCGGGAGAAGACGTCGAGCTCGTACGCGAGGGCGGCCGTGGACACTCGTGCCCGCGGCGTGACGTCGGCGCCGAAGAACCGGGCGCCGAGTCGTCGAAACCCTCGAACCGGTGCGAAACCGTCGCCTTGGCGATGCGCGGTCTCGACCGCGGCTGCCCAGTCGACCTCGAGGATCAGCTCATTCGGCCGGATCCGGTATTGCCGCGGCCCGGCCGTGAAGACGGCGGGCGTCGTCTTTAGCGCCTCATAGCGGCGCTCGAGGCTCGCAATCGCCTCCCGGGTCGAGAGCCCGCCGACGTCCATCCCCGCGATGCTGGCGCCTTCGGGCAGCGTTTTCGGCGACCCCGCGAACCCAAGGCCGAGCGCGAGCGTCACGAGCGCCAAGGCAATTACGCCGACAAGCGACCACTGCCAAGCGAGCCGCTTTCGAGCAGCCCGTCTTCGGCGGAGGTACACCGCCCGAGACCCGGCCTCGGCTTGCAAGCAGGTCAGTCTAGCGCGGGGCCTGGCGGGCAAAACCCAGGATTTGCTCAGAATGTGAAGAGCTCGATCCCGCCGGAGACGTTCAACTCGACCCCGGTGATGTACGAGGCCAGGTCGGAGCTGAGGAAGGCGATCGCGTTGGCGATGTCCTGGGGCTCGCCCGTACGCCGCATGGCCGTGCGCATGACCATCCGCTCGTTCATCTCGGGATTGCCGAAGTGGAAGGCCTCGGTCCCGATGATCCCCGGGACGATGGCGTTCACCGTGATCCCATGACGGGCGCCCTCCAGTGCAAGTGACTTGGTGAGGCCGAGGAGGCCTGCCTTCGTCGTCGAGTAACTCGCCTGGCCGAAGCCGCCGAGTGTTCCCGCGACTGATGCCATGTTTACGATCCGCCCCCACTCCCGCTCCTTCATGTGCGGCCAGACCGCTCGGCAGCAGTGGAAGGCGCCGGTCAGGTTGACATGCAGGTCACGTTCCCAGAGTTCCGGCACCTGGTTCTCGATCTGCCCGACGTGGTCGAGCGTGCCGGCGTTGTTGACGAGGATGTCGACCGAGCCCAGCTCGTCGACCGCCCGCGAGACTGTCTGCCCCACCTGATTCGAGTCCGTGACGTCGCACTTGAGCGCGAGCGCCCGGCGCCCCATCCCGCGAATCTCCTCCGCCGTCGCTTCGGTCTGCACAAGACCTTGAGCCCGCGCCGCCTGGGCGAGCGGCCCGTAGCGCTCGGCCTCGCCCGAGTCATCCGACTCGACGAGGATGTCGGCGATGACGACGTCGGCGCCGGCCCGGGCCAGCGTCAGCGCGTCGGCGCGGCCGAGGCCGCGCGAGCCGCCGGTGACGAGCGCCACGCGGCCGGAAAGATCGATCTCGAGGCTCAATCCTTGGGAAGCAATTTCGTTAGTCGTCGCGTGGGAGAAATATCTCCCGTGCGATCACCAACCGCTGGATCTGGGAGGTGCCCTCGTAGATCTGGAACAGCTTCGCGTCGCGCATGAGCTTCTCGACCGGGTACTCCTTGATGTAGCCGTAGCCGCCGAAGATCTGAACCGCGTCGGTCGTCACCTTCATCGCCGTATCAGCGGCGAAGCGCTTGGCATGAGACGACTGCAGGGTTGCGCGCTTGCCCCGGTCGGTGAGCCAAGCAGCCTGCCAGACGAGCAGGCGCGCCGCCTCGATCTCGGTAGCCATGTCCGCGATCAGGAAGCTGACTCCCTGGTTCATCGCGATCGGTTGGCCGAACTGAACTCGGGTCTTCGCGTACTCGACCGCGTGGTCGTACGCGGCTTGCGCCACCCCGACGGCGCCGGCCGCTGTGCCGGGCCGCGTGAAATCCAGGGTCTTCATCGCGATCTTGAAGCCCTCGCCCTCTTCGCCGAGCCGGTTCTCGACCGGGACTCGGACATCCTGGAACGCGAGCGCCGACGTGTCCGTCGCGCGCTGGCCCATCTTGTCCAGGTGCTTTTCGACGGTGACCCCGTCGTGCTCGGTCGGGACGATGAAGGCCGAAAGGCCGCGATGTCCCTTGCTCTTGTCGGTCGAGGCGAAGACGACGAGCCAGTCGGCGTGGCCGGCGTTCGTGATGAACATCTTCGAGCCGTTGATGACGTACTCGTTGCCCGCCCGGACCGCCGTCGTTTGGATGCCGGAGACGTCCGACCCTGCGTTCGGCTCGCTGAGGCCGAATGAGCAGAGGATCGGCTCTTGGATGAGCGGTCGCAGCCACTGCTGCTTCTGCTCCTCGGTGCCGGCGATCATGACCGGAGCCGCGCCGAGCGTGTTGGCGACGATCGAGACGGCGATCGCCGAGCACCCCCAGGAGAGCTCCTCGCCGATCAGCATTCCGTCGAAGCCCGGCAGTCCCAGCCCGCCGTACTCCTCGGCGATGTGCGGATTCATCAGGCCGACCTCGTGGGCCTTGGCGATGATGTCCTCCGGGTGAGTCGAATGCTCGTCGTACTCCGCAGCCTTCGGCCGGATCTCCTTCTCTGCAAACTCGCGCGCCAGCTGTCTGAGCTCGCGCTGTTCGCTCGTCAGGGCGAAGGAAACCCCGGATGCCGTTGCCTCTTCGATCACCGCCATGCTCCGCCTCGCAACTCGATTGACACGACTGTCGGCAACTTAGCGTAGAGATCCTGTCCGTACACTCCCCGCGATGGATTTCGAGCTCACCGACGAGCAACGGCTGATACAGGAGACCGTAAGGGCGTTTGTAGACGACCAGGTGCTCCCGAACGCGGTCGACAACGACATCGCCCACGAGCTGGACATGTCGGTAATCGAAGGCATGGCCGAGCTCGGGCTGCTCGGGATCGTCGTCCCCGAGGAGTACGGCGGCGCCGGCCTCGACTTCGTCTCGGAGGCGCTCACTTGCGAGGAGATCGAGCGGGGGGAGGCGGCGTTCCGAACGCTGATCTCGGTCCATGTCGGGCTGAACTCGCTGTCACTGCTGCGGTACGGAAGCGAGGAGCAGAAGCAGCGGTATCTCGTCCCCCAGGCGCGCGGCGAGAAGGTGGCGTGCTTCGGACTGACCGAGCCCGCGGCCGGCTCCGATGTGGCCTCGATGAGGACGTCGGCGCGGCGGGAAGGGGACGTCTACCTCCTCAACGGTCAGAAGAACTGGATCTCCTACGCCACTGTTGCGGACCACCAGCTCGTCTTCGCGAAGACCGACCCGGCGGCGAAGCACAAAGGGATCTCCGCCTTCGTGGTCGAGCGCGAGTGGCCCGGAGTCTCGACGCGGGAGACGGAGCACAAGCTCGGCATCTGGGCGGGGTCGACCGGCGAGCTCTTCTTCGAGAACGTCGAGGTCCCGGCCGAGAATCTCGTCGGCGAGGAGGGTCAAGGGTTCGAGATCGCGATGTACGGCCTCGACCAGGGCCGGTTCACGGTCGCGGCCGGAGCGTGCGGAGTGATCCGTGCCTGTCTGGAGCGGTCAGTCGAGTACGCGCGAGAACGGGAGACGTTCGGGCAGGCGATCGGCCGCTACCAGTTCGTCCAGGACATGATCGCGGAGATGGTGCTCGGCTACGAGACGTCGAAGCTGCTGGTGATGCAGGCGGCGTGGATGAAGAATGAGGGCAGGCGCAATACGCGTGAGACGTCGCTCGCGAAATGGCATGCGACGGAGTCGGCGTTTCGCGCTGCGCACCTCGCGATCCAGGTGCACGGGGCCTACGGCTACTCGGCGGAGTACGGGATCGAGCGCTACTTCCGCAACGCGCGCGCGCCGATCATCTACGAGGGCACGACGCAGATTCATAAGCTGATGCAGGCCGAGCACGCACTCGGCTACCGGCAGCTGAACGGTCGCGGCGGCGACATCTCCCCTCTGGCCGCGTGGGGACCGGCGCTCGCCGTCGCCGCAGCGGAGCGAGCACCGGTCACGAGCGGCTCCTAGCGTCTGCCTCTAAGGGCCGCGTTCGATTGGG
The DNA here is from genome assembly GCA_046728705.1 of Actinomycetota bacterium. GTDB lineage: Bacteria > Actinomycetota > Thermoleophilia > Gaiellales > Gaiellaceae > JACDAN01. The sequence goes on along the minus strand of JBKPFE010000107.1, from coordinate 3,163 downwards.
ACGTCGACGAGGTTGCCCCACTCCGTCCACGACCCGTCGTAGTTGCGAACGCGGTCGTAGCCGAGGAGCTCGCGGAGCACGAACCACGTGTGCGCGCTGCGCTCGCCGATCCGGCAGTACGCGGTGACCTCCTTGTCCGGTGTGACGCCCTGCTGCGTGTAGATCTCCTTCAGATCGTTGGCGGACTTGAAGGTGCCGTCGTCCGCGACCGCCATCGCCCAGGGGATCGACTGCGCGGTCGGGATGTGGCCTCCGCGCCGGGCTCCTTCCTGCTCGTAGCCCGGCGGTGCAAGCAGCTCGCCCGCGTACTCACCCGGGCTGCGCACGTCCACCAGCGCGCGGCCCTCCTCGCCGACCCATTCGATCACTTGGTCCCGGTAGGCCCGAATCGACTCGTCCCGGTCCTGCCCCGAGTAGCTCGCCGGCGACGGTGACGGAACGTCTGTCGGCAGCTCGCGTCCCTCGTCAATCCACTTCTGCCGCCCGCCGTCAAGGATGCGAGCGTCCTTGTGTCCGTAGATCTTCACGTACCAGTACGCGTACGCGGCGAACCAGTTGTTCTTGTCGCCGTAGAGGACGAGCGTGGTGTCATTGCCGATGCCGAGCCGGCCCATCAACTGCTCGAACGCGTCCTTCTCGACGAGGTCCCGTTCGACCGGATCCTCGAGATCTTCTTGCCAATGGAGCTTCACGGCTCCAGGGATGTGGCCTTCCTCGTAGAGGTCGGGCTCCTCGTCCACCTCTGCCACGACGACGTTGTCGTCGTTCAGGTGCTCGGCGAGCCACTCGGTCGTGACGAGCACCTCTTTCGCGTAGCCGTCTTTCGTCATCCCGCCTCCTTCCGCACTCGCTTGCATCCTCTCACGCAGAGAAACGCCCGTCGACGCTGATAGCTTCCTCGTCCCGGTGCGGCCGCTGGAGGGAGCCCTCGTCGTTGACCTGACCCGGTACCTGCCGGGGCCGTTTGCGAGCCGTGAGCTACTCGAGCTCGGCGCGCGGGTCGTCCGGATCGAGCCACCCGGCGGCGACCCGATGCGCGACGTCGCACCCGCTTGGCACGAGGCCCTGAACGCCGGGAAGGAGTCGGTGACTTGTGACCTGAAGGCGGAGCCGGAGCGCGCCCGGTCGCTCTGCGCCCAAGCCGACGTCGTCATCGAGGGGTTCCGCCCCGGCGTCGCCGACCGGCTCGGCATCGGGCCGGCCGCCCTGCCCGAGACCGTCGTCTACTGCTCGATCACCGGCTTCGGGCTCGGCGGCAGGCATGAGCGGCGCGCTGGACACGACCTCAACTATCAAGGATGGGCCGGCGTACTCGCCGATACGGCTCCGGCGCTACCCCCGGTACAGGTCGCCGATCTCGCCGCGGGCTCGCTGGCGGCCGTGAACCGGATACTCGCGGCCTTGCTTGCACGCGCTCAGACCGGCCGCGGTGCGCACGTCGTCGTCTCGATGACCCACGGCTCGCATCATTTCGCAGCGCACCGCCTCGGCGGCGAGCCGGTCCCGAGACTTCTGACGGGAGGCCTTGCCTGCTACGGGGTCTACCGGACTGCCGACGGACGCCACCTCACCGTCGCTGCGCTCGAGCAGAAGTTCTTCGCGCGTCTCTGCGAGCTCCTCGGCCTGGACGAGCTGGCGTCGCGCCAGTTCGACCCTGCCGCACAATCTGAGCTCGCGGGCACGCTCGCCGAGACCTTCGCCGCCAAACCACTGAGCGCGTGGCTCGAGCTCCTCGACCGCGAAGACGTCTGCGTTGGGCCTGTGGCAACACTCGAGGAGGCTGCAGCAGAGTTCGGGAGCCCACAGTAGTGCGGGCCGCCGTGGCCCTCGCCGCGCTCACGTTGGCCTCGGTAAGCCTGCTCGCGACGACCCTATCCGTGGCCGGCACCCGCTCGGCGCCTCTGCCTGCATCCTGGGCAACTCTCGCGTTCGCCCGCTCGGAAAGCGTCGGTGGCGGCCTCTACCTAGCCGGTCGCCGACGGGTTCTCCGCTTCAAGCGGGGGGCGGTCGACCCGGCCTGGTCGCCGGACGGACGCAGACTGGCCTTCGTCGCTTCCGGCTCGGGCGGCGCCGGCGACCTTTTCGTCGCAGATGCCGAAGGCACGCACCGCGGCCGGATAACGCGCACCGACGGAGTCGACGAAGCCTCCCCGAGCTGGTCTCCGGACGGGAGGCACCTCGTCGTCGAGCGCGGCGGGACGCTGGTGGTAGTTCGCGCGGACGGTGGCGGCGGACGACGCCTCGGTCCCGGATTGGAGCCGGCCTGGTCGCCCGGAGGGCGTCGAATCGCGTTCACGGACGGCGGCGACCTCCACCTCGTCTCGACGAAGGGCGGTCGCCCGAAGCAGGTGACGTCGGCGCCGGGCGCGCAGACCGCTCCCGCGTGGGCCCCCGACGGCAGGCGACTGGCTTACGTCTCCGACGAAACGGGAGCCCTGGACATCCACGTCCTCGACCTAGGCTCGGGAGCCGTCACGCCGCTGGCCGCCGACCCGGCAGTGGACGGAGCGCCGGCCTTCAGCGCCAACGGGAAGAACGTGGTCTTCACGAGCAATCGGAGCGGCGGCGAGCTGCTCTGGCAGACACCGGTGGCAGGACCGGCTGCGGGGCCCCCGGACGTACTCGTCTCCACCCCGTTCGCGACCTCGGCTACGGCGCGCCCGGAGCCTCGCGTCGTTCAGCTGCTCCCGGACTTCGAGCAGCGACCGCCGACCGACCTGTCGATCAGGAGCGTCGTTCGTGGCCATCGCCGTCATTTCGTGCTCGGTTTCGACTCGGCAACCGACAACATCGGGCTCGGGCCGGTGGTGATCACGGCGAGGCGCTCGAGCCGGAGAGTTCCGTTCATGCGTGCGTCGCAGGTCGTCCGGCTCGCCACGGGAGGCCGGCGGCAGACCTTCCCGCGTGTGGGAGTCCTACGCTACGTGTACTCACCCACGCACTCGCACTGGCACGTGATGGGCTTTCAGCGCTACGAGTTGCGGCGAGCATCGAACCACGCGCTCCTGCTGCGTGACCGCAAGAGCGGTTTTTGCCTCGCCGATCACTACGCTCACGCGCCCGGGAGCTTCCTCAACGAGCCGCGCGGGCCGGTGTTCAACGACTACTGCGAGCAGGGACGGCCAGAGGCGATGGCAGTTCACCAGGGTACGTCCGTCGGCTA
>JBKPFE010000210.1:0-4509 GCA_046728705.1 Actinomycetota bacterium | reverse complement strand
AGCGCATCGACGAGGTCGTCCACGTAGCACCACGCCCGGATCTGGGAGCCGTCGCCGTGGATGATCAGGTCCTCGCCGGCGAGCACGGTCTCGATGAACGCCCGGATCGCACCGCCGCCGATCTGTCCAGGGCCGTAGACGTTGAACGGCCTGAGCGAGCAGGTCGGAAGCCCGAACTCGTGGTAGTAGGCATGGGCCAGGTGCTCGCCGGCCAACTTCGAGACCGCGTAGGTCCACCGCGCCTCGCCCACCGAGCCTTGCGCTGTCTCGTGGATCTCCTCAACCTTGTAGGCGTGGCGGCCGAAGACCTCGCTGGTGGAGAAGTCGACGAGGCGCTCGACCGTGTCGATCGTGGCGTGCGCGGCCTCGAGCACGTTGTAGGTGCCGATCAGGTTCACTCTCATCGTGCGGACGGGGCTCTCGAGGACGGTGTCGACGCCGGCGATCGCGGCCAGGTGGACGACGTGCGTCGCCCCGCGGATCGTGTCGCGAACCGCATCGGCATCGAGGACATCGCCCTGTACGAAGGCCAGGTTGGGATGGCCGCTGAGGTCGGTTCCGGCCAGCGCATCCCGATGCAGATTGTCGAGAACGACGATCTCGTTCTCGTCGATCAGGCGCCGCGTGAGCGTGGTTCCGATGAAACCTGCGCCGCCTGTGAGCACAATGCGCTTACCGTGAAGAGGCACGCGGCGAGTCTAGTGGTGGCTTTGGCCCTGTTGGCCGGCTGTGGCAGCAGCGACAGCAACGGGCCCGCCGACCCGACCGGCGCGGTGACTGATCTCCGGATTGTCGCCTGGGAGAACACCAGACCTGCGGGCGGCGTCGGGCGAGTGCTCGACCTGCGCCGGCGGGGCCAGGGCCGATCCAAGGTCTGGACGCTGCGGTGCGACCCGTCGGGAGGGACTTTCCCCGATGCCGAGGAAGCATGCGAGCGGCTCGACGACGTGGACCAGCCGTTCGCCGAGACCCCTGAGGATGCCGTCTGCACGGAGCAGTACGGAGGGCCGCAGCTCTTGTCGGTGCAGGGCGTGTACCGGGACGAGACCGTCAACGCCCGCTTCGATCGGACGGACGGCTGCGAGATCGCGCGCTGGGACAAGCACGCATTTCTCTTCAAGCTCGAGGAGTGAGCGCCGAGGACACGGTCCTGTTCGTGGGCGCCGGACGCCACCAGCGACGCGCGCTCCAGCGGGTGAAGGAGCTGGGCGTCCGGGTTGTCGCGGTCGATCGAAATCCGGACGCTCCAGGGCTCGAGATCGCGGATGTGGGCGAGGTGGTCGATTTCGCCGACGTCGAGGCCGCCGCCGAGGTGGGGCGCCGCCACGAGGCGGGCGGGGTGATGACGTTCGCGGCCGACCGCGCAGTGCCCGTCGTCGCCGGCATCGCCGAGGCGATCGGTTTGCCCGGCATCGGCACCGAGACAGCGCACCTGATGACGAACAAGATCGCCATGCGCAGGCGTCTCGCCGACGCCGGGGTGCCGCAGCCTCGGTTCGCGGCCATCAGGCACGTACGCGAGGTTGGTCTGGCCGCCGATGCGGTCGGGTTCCCGGCCGTGCTGAAGCCCGCCGACTCGGCCGGCCAGCGCGGGCTCTTCCTCGTCGCCTCCGCGGATGACGTCGAGCGCCACCTCCACGCCGCGCTCGCCCAGTCGACCGAGGAGGAAGCGATCCTCGAGAGCTACCATCCCGGGCTCGAGGTCAACGGGCTGCTCGTGGCGCGCGCGGGCGAGGTGACCGTGGTGACCCTGTCCGACCGTCGGCGGGCGGCAGGCACGGGGTTCGGGGTCGCGCTGGCGCACGTCTACCCCTCGACCCTCTTCGGGGACGCGCTCGCCGAGGTCGAGCGGGTCGGGCGCTCGACCGTCCACGCCCTGGGACTGCGCGACGGAATCGCCTACCCGCAGGTGATCTGGGGCGACGATGGCATTGCGCGGCTGATCGAAGTGGCCGCCAGGATCCCTGCGGGACAGATGGACTCCGTCGCGCGTTACGGCGTCGGCGTCGACCTGGTTGAGATCGCGCTCCGCCAGGCGCTCGGCCGGACGGTGCCCGACGACCTCGTGGAGTCCGCTTGCCAGCAGCCGATGGCGATCGCGTTCCTGACCGCCCAGCCGGGCCCGCTGCCGACGGGCCAGCTCGTCCGCGTGAGCGGGCTGGACAAGGTGCTCGCCTTCCCGGGGGTCGTCGAGGCCGACCTCTACTTCCAGGAGGGCGAGACGATCCGGCCGGTGCGAGTGGACGGCGACCGGCGCGGCTACGTGATCGCGCTCGGCGCGACCAATCTCGAGGCGGTCGAGCGCGCCGAGGCGGCAGCGAGACTGCTGGATGTGGAAGTGGCATGAGACGTCGCTTGCGATGTCGACTTCAGGCCGCGCGGCTGAGGCATCGCTTGCGATGCCGGTTAGAGGGCATGCTGGCTCTGCCAGTGTGCCCGTCTCCTTTGCCCATGCGGCCGTCTGCAATGACCGGTCGACACGCTGGTAGACGGGAGGCACGGCCGTGAACTGTTCGTTCAGCCTGGAGCACTACCGTGAGCTGCTGGCGGCGGCCGAGGTCGGCGGCTACCACTACGCCTTCTTCGACCACGACCCGGAGCCGGGCGACCTGCTGCTCCGCCACGACGTCGACCTCTCGCTCGATGCGGCTCTTCGCCTGGCCGAGCTGGAAGCGGAGGCCGGCGCGGCCGCCACCTACTTCCTGATGACGCAGAGCGTCTTCTACAACCTCGCCTCTCCGGAAGGTCTCCGCGCCCTCAACCGGCTCCGTGAGCTGGGACATGCCGTCGGCCTGCACGCGGTCTGGCCGGGCGCCGAGCTCGACGAGCGCTTCGATCCCGTCGTGGCCTGGCACAACCCCAACCCGGACTACATGTCCGAGCCGCTGGACGGCGCCGTCAACGTGATGCAGACCGCGTTCTTCGACCCCGAGCACTACCGCTCCGACTCGAACCAGCGCTGGCGTCACGGGTGCCCGCATGAAGGGCTTGCCCGGGGCGAGTTCGAGTGGCTTCAGCTGCTGGTTCATCCGGAGATCTGGATCTATCCCGGGAACACGATGCGCGAGACGATGAACGCGATGCTCGACGCCGAGCGGCAGCGGAGGCTGGCGCTCCTCGCCGAAGACCGCATCGACCTGTCGTGACCCTGGGACAGCGGATGATGGAGCTCGGCCGTCACTCGGCGGTCTACGGCTTCGGCACGCTCGTTTCCCGCTTCATCGCCGTCCTGCTGCTGCCGGTCTACACGCGTTACCTCTCGCCGGCGGACTACGGCCTGATCGAGACGCTGATCGCACTGTCCGCGATCCTGACCGTGCTGCTCGCTGCCGGCGTCAAGAGCGCGTTCTTCCGCTTCTACTTCGACGAGCCTGAGGGGCCCGGGCGGCTGCGCGTGATCCGCACGTCGTTCTGGTTCACGATGGCGAGCGCGACAGCGGGGCTCGTCGCCGGTCTCTTGCTAGCCGGGCCGATCTCGCAGCTCCTGTTCGGGACCGGCGACCACGCCAATCTCGTTCGGGCGGCGTTCGTGGGTCTGTGGGCGCACGTCAACTACGAGCAGATGACCTCGCTGTTCCGGGTCGAGCAGCGATCGGTCGCATACCTGATCGCGACGTTGATCAACCTCGGCCTGACCGTGGCGGCAACGGTTCTGCTCGTGGTCGTGTGGGAACAGGGCCCGATCGGCGTCATCGTCGGCAATTTCACCGGGACGCTGCTCGTCTACGCGGGCCTGCTGGCCTACCGGCGTGAGCAGCTCGGGCTCGAGCTCGACCGCCCGCTCCTCCGCGAGATGAACCGCTTCGGGATGCCGCTCGTCCCCTCCGCGCTCTTCCTCTGGGCCCTCAACTTCAGCGACCGCTTCTTTCTGGTGAAACTGGCGGGGCCGAGAGAGGTCGGGCTCTACTCGATCGGCGTCCGGATAGCCTCGGCGATCATCCTCCTCCTCGCCGCCTTTCGGACCGCGTGGCCCGCGTTCGCCTACTCGATCGAGGACGACCGGGAGGCGAAGCGCACCTACAGCTTCGTCCTCACCTACATCGTCGTGATCACGTCCTGGATGGCGCTGGCCCTCGGCGTGCTCGCGCCGTGGCTCGTGCGGCTGTTGACGACGGAGGACTTCTACTCCGCGGAGCGCGTGGTCGCACCGCTCGCCTTCGCGGCCGCCGCGTTCGGCGCCTACATCGTCGTCGTGATCGGGATCGGCCGCGCGCGGCGCACCCGCTCGAATTGGGTGATCACCGGTGCAGCGGCGGCAATCAACGTCGCTCTCAACCTCGTGTTGATCCCCGAGTTCGGGATGATGGGCGCCGCCGTCGCCACGATCGGCGCCTACGGCTTGCTCTTCCTCGGCATGGCTTGGAAGGCGCAGCAGGTCTATCCGGTGCCGTACCAGTGGCGGCGGGTGGCGACCGCATTCGCGGTGGCGATCGCTCTGACGATCCTTGGGCGAGTTCTGGATCCGCCGCTGGCGGCCGCGATCGCGATCGTCGCCGCCTATCCGCTCGT
>JBKPFE010000381.1:0-1406 GCA_046728705.1 Actinomycetota bacterium | reverse complement strand
ACTCGCGGCGGCAGAGCCGTGCTGCGCCGTGTTCCGTTGTTGTATCGACCGCGCTCATTGGCGCGGTTTCACTGTGAGGAGGTAATGGCCCAGAAGGAAGAGAAGATCGAAGTGGAAGGCGAGGTCGTCGAAGCCCTGCCGAGCACCATGTTCCGCATCCAGGTCGATGGTGGACACGAGGTGCTGGCGAAGATCTCCGGGAAGATGCGCAAGAACTACATCCGCATCCTCCCCGGCGACAGGGTCAAGGTCGAGCTCTCTCCCTACGACCTCTCCCGCGGGCGCATTACGTACAGACACCGATGAAAGTCAGAGCTTCAGTCAAACCGATGTGCGAGCGCTGCCGCGTAATCAAGCGGCATGGTCGCACCATGGTCATTTGCACCAACCCCCGGCACAAGCAGCGGCAAGGGTAAGGAGAGAATTTGGCACGCATCGCAGGCGTCAATCTTCCGCGTGAGAAGAGCCTCGAGATCGGGCTCACGTACATCTACGGGATCGGCCGCTCGACGGCGCGCAAGGTCGTCGAAGGAACGGGTCTGGACGCAAACGAGAAGATCCGGGACCTGACCGATCCGGAGATCACAAAGCTCCGCGAGTACATCGACACGAATCTGCAGGTCGAGGGCGACCTCCGCCGCGAGCGCACCCAGGCGATCAAGCGCCTCTCCGAGATCGGCGCCTATCGCGGGCTGCGGCACCGGCGCGGACTGCCCGTCAACGGCCAGCGCACGAAGACGAACGCGCGCACGCGCAAGGGGCCGAAGAAGACGGTCGGCCGCGGCAAGAAGGCGGCCACCAAAACCTAATGGCCCCTCCGCGTCGTCAGGCGACCCGGGGACGGACGCGCCGCCGGGTCAAGAAGAACATCGCCGTCGGCCAGGCGCACATCAAGACGTCGTTCAACAACACGATCGTCACGCTCACGGACGGAGACGGCGCGGTGATCGTGTGGGAGTCGGCCGGCTCGGCCGGCTTCAAGGGCTCGCGGAAGTCGACGCCGTTCGCGGCGCAGGTCACGGCTGACGCCTGCGCGCGCAAGGGGATGGAGCACGGACTCCAGAAGGTCGAGGTCTTCGTCAAGGGACCGGGCTCCGGCCGCGAGACGGCGATCCGGTCGCTCCAGGCTGCCGGCCTCGAGATCCTCGGCGTCAAAGACGTCACCCCCCAGGCGCACAACGGCGTCCGACAGAAGAAGCGGAGGCGCGTCTGATGGCTCGTTCACTCGGCCCCAAGTGCCGTTTCTGCCGCCGCGAGGGCATGAAGCTCTTCCTGAAGGGCGAGCGCTGCCTGACCGAGAAGTGCTCGGTCGAGCGCCGCAGCTATCCGCCGGGCGAGCACGGGCGCGGCCGGATCAAGCAGTCGGAGTACCTGCTGCAGCTGCGCGAGAAGCAGAAGGCGCGGCG
>JBKPFE010000189.1:0-3444 GCA_046728705.1 Actinomycetota bacterium | reverse complement strand
GCTTCGATGAACCGGCGATAGCGGCGTTGCCATTCGTTGCTGTCACCGAGCGCTGCTCGCAGCGGGCCGGGGTCGAGCGGTATCGCGGGCTCGCCGAGCCCGGCGCTGGCGGCTGTGCTGCTCCACGGCCAGGAGAAAGGGTCGGTGGAGAGTCCGGCGGCAACGGGGTTGTGGGCGACGTAGCGGCAGGCGACGAGGAGATCGGCGTCACTTCTCAGCTCGCGGGCGAAGAAGTGGGCGCGGAAGAGGTGCGCGCCACGTCCGTGGCGACGGTTGTGGGTGCGCGAGTACCAGCCGTGGAGCTGCTGGAAGGCGTTCGAAACCTGAGCACCTGGCGTGGAGAGCACGAGGTGGTAATGGTTGCCGAGGAGCGCATAGGCGACCAGCCGCAGATCGAAGCGCTCGATGACAAGCGCCAGTCGGTCGAGAAAAGTCGCCCGGTCATCGGGGATCAGGAACAGGTGGCGCGTGTCGCTCCCGTGCGAGGCAAGGTGGTAGATCCCTTCGACGAAGGCGCGAGGCTGACGCGGCATGCTTCGAGCGTACGGGGCGTGCGATCGCGCGGAAGCCAAGCGGAAGATTCGTTACACCCTTGGCACGCATTGTTCTTGACACCCACGAGTGTCTGACACCCTGAGGACTCGCGCCGCCGTCGTGCGTGACCCGTCTCTAGTCCGCGGCGCTGCTCGGCCTTCTCCTTGCCCCCGGCGCCGCCGTCGCCTGGGTGGCGCTGTTCGCGGTCGGCCAAGGGGGGCGATCGTCTTGGCGCTGACCTGATGGTCCTGCGCGCGCCCGATCCCAAGCGATCCGCCGAGCTCTCCGGCATGGCCCAGGCCTTCGGCTACTCGCTCACCTCGATCGGTCCCTTTGCAATCGGTGCGCTCCACGACTGGAGCGGAGACTGGGAGGTGCCGCTCGCCGCCCTCCTCGCCGTGACGCTGCCGCTGCTGGTGGCGGGAGTGGCGGCTGGGCGAGCGCGTTTTCTGAGCGTTCCCTGAGCGCTGGCCTGGAACCGCGACTGGTTGAGGAGTAAGGTCAAGTGAACCGGGGGAAGATCGGAGGCCGCACGGTCGTCCACGCCGCAGCACCGCCCGTTGTAGAGCCCGGCGCCGCGCGCGCGCCCTCGCGGCCGTTCGTGATCACAGGGATCGCGTTCGCCGGCTGCGCCGCGGCCGCGTACTCGTTTGTCTCGGCGCTCAGGAACCCTGCGGTGCACGCCGAGCTTGGGGAGCCACTCGTCATCGCGCTGCTCTCGAACTGGCTAACGGTGTCCTACGCGCTGTGCGGTCTACTCGCGTGGGCGCGTCGGCCGGATAGCCGTTTCGGCCCGCTGATGATCGCGGCGGGATTAGCGAACTTCATCTCGACGCTGTCGTGGACGACGAACGACGTCACGTTCACCCTCGGCCAGGCGCTCGATCTCCTTCCGCCGGTCATCCTCATGCATGTCTTCCTCGCCTTCCCGACGGGACACCTCCGCGGAACGCTCGAGCGAGCCCTCGTCGTCAGCGCATATGTCGCCGCGGTCCTCTTGCAGTTGGTTCGCCTGACGTTCGGCGGGTTCGGTCCGAACAACCTGTTCGAGGTCTTGGCGCACGAGGATGCAGCGCTGCTCTCACTCCGCGTGGCTCTCCTGACCGTGAGTGCCTTCTGCCTCTCGGGCGTGGCGGTTCTACTCCTGCGCCGACGGCGAAGCGACCGGCTGCGCCGCGCTCACGTGCTCATTGTGGATGCATTCGCCCTAGGCCTCGTGATGATCGCGCTCTTGTTCATCTCAGCCTCGTTTGACGGACCCGCCGTTCAGGAAATCAGGTGGGCCACCTTCGCGACGCTCGGCCTGGCGCCCGTTGTGTTCCTGGCCGCGCTCTTGAACGCGCGTCTCGCCCGATCGGCCGTCGGAGACCTGGTCTTGGAGCTTCGGGCGGAGCCAGCGCCTCCTGATCTGAAGGAGGCCCTCGCGCGCGCGCTGGGCGACCCCTCGCTGGAGCTTGTCTACTGGCTTCCCGACTTCGGGGTGTACGTCGATCTCGGCGGTCGGCCGGTTGAACTCCCGGACCTGGAAGGCAGAACGACGACGCTGATCGATCGTGACGGTGCCCACGTCGCCGCACTGATCCACGATCCTGCGCTCTTGGACGAGCCCGAACTGCTCGACGGCGTGACAGCGGCGGCCGGAATTGCGCTCGAGAACGGCCGGCTCAACGCGGAGCTACGGGCGCGGCTCGAAGAGCTCAGAGGCTCGCGCGCGCGGATCGTCGAGGCCGCGCAGAACGAGCGGCAGCTCCTCGAGCGCAACCTTCACGACGGAGCGCAGCAACGGCTGATCGCCCTCTCGCTCGATCTGAGCATCCTCAAGGGACGAATCGACGGCGATTCCGAGGCGCGGACCGGGATCGATCAGGCCCGGCGTCAGATCGCCGCGTCCCTGGCCGAGCTGCGCGAGATCTCAAGCGGCCTCCATCCGGCAGTCGTCAGCGGCCACGGGCTTCCGGTCGCGGTCGAGCAGCTCGCAGCGCGGGCGCCGGTGCCCGTGGAGCTCGCGATCGAGGTCGAGGGGAGGCTCCCCGAGCCGCTCGAGGTGGCCGCGTACTACGTGGTCTCGGAGAGCCTCGCCAACATCGCGAAGCACGCGCAGGCGAAGACGGCGCGTGTCGAGCTCGTCAAGGAGCAGGACGAGCTTGTGCTGGAGATCGTCGACGACGGCATCGGCGGAGCCGACAGCGAGCGCGGCACGGGGCTCCGCGGCCTTGCGGATCGGGTTGAGTCCTTGGACGGTCGGCTGCGAGTCTGGACGCCCCGCGGAGGCGGCACCCGGGTGAGGGCGGAGATCCCATGCGCGTAGCGATCGCAGAGGACAGCGTTCTCCTCCGTGAGGGAGTAGCCCGGGTTCTCAATGACGCCGGCTTCGACGTCGTCGCCCTGTGCGAGGACGCCGACGACCTCCTGCTCAAAGTGCGCAGCTTCCCACCGGACGTCGTCATCGTGGACATCCGCCTACCGCCGACGCACAACGACGAAGGGCTTCAGGCCGCACTCGAGATTCGCGCCAGCCACCCCGGGGTCGGTGTGCTCGTGCTGTCGCAGTACGTCGAGGTTGGGCTTGCGCTGAAGCTCCTCGCCGACTCGGCCGAGGGCGTCGGCTACCTGCTCAAGGACCGGATCGGCGATGTCGAGGAGTTCGTCGCCGCGGTTCGGCGGGTCGCCGAAGGCGGATCGGCACTCGATCCGATCATCGTGTCGACGCTGCTTGCGAGAGAGCGACCGGACGATCCAATCGCCCAGCTGACACCGCGTGAGCGCGATGTCCTCGAGCTGATGGCCTCGGGAAGCTCCAACCAGGGGATCGCGGACAGCCTCGTGATCACGGTGCGCGCGGTCGAGAAGTACGTCTCGAGCATCTTCAGCAAGCTCGGTTTGCCGTCGACCGGCGGTGAGTCGCGCCGG
>JBKPFE010000099.1:0-5243 GCA_046728705.1 Actinomycetota bacterium | reverse complement strand
CAACATCGCTTCGCGCACCCGCGTGTCGTCGTCTGCGTGCCCTCCGGCGTCACCGGGGTGGAGAAGCGTGCGGTCGAGGAGGCGACACGAAACGCCGGCGCCCGCGACGCCTACCTGATCGAGGAGCCGATGGCGGCCGCGATCGGGGCCGGCCTGCCCGTCTCCGAGCCGACGGGGAACATGGTCGTCGACGTCGGCGGCGGGACGACGGAGGTCGCCGTCATCTCGCTCGGGGGCATCGTCGTCTCCGTCAGCCTGCGCCTCGGCGGCGACGAGATGGACGAGGCGATCATCAGCCACGTTAAGCGCGAGTACAAGCTGTTGATCGGCAACCAGACCGCCGAGGAGATCAAGCTCGAGGTCGGTTCTGCCTTCAGGCTGAAGGAGGAAGTGCAGGCCGAGGTGCGCGGCCGCGACATGCTCACCGGGCTTCCGAAGACGGTGATCATCAGCTCCGAGGAGGTCCGCCACGCCTTGGAGGAGCCGGTGAGCCAGATCGTCGATGCGATCAAGTCGACGCTCGACAAGACGCCGCCTGAGCTGGCCGCCGACATCATGGACCGAGGGATCGTGCTCGCCGGCGGCGGGGCGCTCCTCAGTGGCCTCGACGAGCGGCTGCGCCACGAGACGCAGATGCCCGTCCAGCTCGCCGAATCGCCGCTGACGTGCGTAGCGGTCGGCTCCGGTCGCAGCCTCGAGCTGCTAGAGGTGATGCAGCGGTCGTCGCGGAGCGCCAAGAGCCGGAACGGCTACCGGCGCTAGCCTCCCGCCGGGTACATCGAGCTTTGCCCGACGCGTTTCCTACACTTGTCGCTCGTGCCTCGTAACCGCTCCATGCGGCTGGCGGCACTGGGCTCCACGGTTCAGCGGGCCGCGTCTCCGACGTACTCCTCGTCGCGAACGGCGAGCGCTCGAGCCCTGCGCCGCCGAATCGTCGCCGGCGTCCTCATCGCGCTCTCGCTCGCGCTCATCACGGGGTACTTCCGGGAGTCGGACAGCGGCGCGCTGCATGATGTCCAGGGCGTCGCGGCGAGCATCCTGCATCCGTTCCAGGTCGGCGCGGAGAGGGTGGCGCGGCCGTTCCAGGATGCGTACGGCTGGTTCGCTGGCTTCATCCACGCGAAGTCCGAGAACGAGCAGCTGAAGGAGCAACTGAACCGCCTCGAGCAACGAGCGATCCAGAACATGACCGCAGCTCGAGAGAACGTGGAGCTGAAGCAGGCTCTCGAGTTCAAGTCCGGGCCATCCTTTCCGGGCGGTTACGACTCGGTCGCCGCCAGGGTCACGTCTTACGATCCGAACGAGTTTCAAGAGAGGCTGGTCGTCTCGGCCGGACGTGATGATGGCGTCCGTGTCGACGATCCGGTCGTCGACAGCCAAGGGCACCTCGTCGGCAATGTCTCGAAGACGAGCCCCCGCACGGCCCAGGTGACCCTCCTCACCGACGGCGACTTCGCCGTTTCGGGGCGCGACGTTCTGACCGGGACCTACGGGCTCGTCAGCCACGGTCAGGGTGCAGGCGAGAGCTTGATCCTCGACCTCGTCCCCAAGGACAAGGTGGTGCGGCGGAACGACCCGATCGTGACGGCAGGCCGGCGGACCGGCCGGCTTCCCTCGCTCTATCCCCCCGGCCTCGCAATTGGAACTGTGGAGCAAGTGGGTCGGACCGACATCGACGTCTACCAGTCCGTCCAGGTGCAGCCGCTGGCCGACTTCTCATCAATCAGCTTCGTTTTGGTGCTCGTGCCGAAGGACCGATAGCGATGTTCGTCGACGCCCTAAAGGCCGGGATCGTCTTCTTCGGCGCCGTGGTGGTGCAAACGACGGTCGTCTCTGCTTTCGAGCCCGGCCGTGGAACTGCCGATCTGGTGCTCGTCACGCTGACGGTGGCAGCGCTCCTGCGAGGGTCCGTCTTCGGCGCGCTCGCGGGGTTTTACGCCGGCTTCCTGCTCGACGCTGCGAACCTCGAGACGCTTGGGGTGAGCTCCCTCCTTCTAACCGTCGCCGGCTACTGGATCGGGCGCTACGGGGAGACGACCGGCAGGGACCGCGCGCATGCGCCCCTGCTCGCGATCGCGGTCGTGACTGTCCTGTACACCCTCGGGAGCCTGGCCATGCACTACCTGCTTGGCGACCCGATCTCGGCGGAGACCGCCCTCGTCGATGCGCTGCCCGTCCAGATCGTGCTCAACCTGGCCCTGACGATCCCGGTCTACGCGCTCGGTCGCCGGATCTTCAGGCGGCCCGGCGCCCGACCCGCGATGGAAGTGGAGCTCGGTACATAGTGCGCCCCCAGGCAATGCCATCCGCACGTCTGCCGGCTGAAAAACGGCGCCAGCCCGTAGCCTCGGGCCGCGCCCATATCTGCCTGATATGGACGCGTCCCGAGTCCGCGTTCTGCCTTGTTTTTCGCTCGGCAGAAGCACGGCAACATCACCTGGGAGCGCACTACTAATGGCGACCGTCACGCGGATTCGGTCGACCCGTACACGCTTCCTGCCGCGTGATCCTCGCGTCGAGGGCCCGTACCGGATGACCCCGCAGATCGCGCTTCGGCTCGGGATCCTCGGTGCGGTCGTCCTCTTTGCCTTCGCCGTGCTCTTCTTCCGCCTCTGGGCGCTGCAGGTGCTCTCCGGCGAGCGGTATCTGGTCGCAGCGCAAAACAACCAGCTACGGACGATCCGGATCGAGGCGCCGCGCGGACCGATCTTCGATTATCGCGGTCGGAAGATCGTCGGCAACAAGCTCGCCATGGTCGTGCGCGTCTGGCCTGCGAGTCTGCCTCGACACCGACGACCGCGAGTGTTCCGACGCCTCAGCGCAGTCCTCGGCGTTCCGTTGCCCGAGCTCCAGGAGAGCTTCCGCGACCAGCAGCGTGCCGATCCGCTCAAGCCGGTCACCCTCGCGGAGGACGTGTCGAACGACGTCGTGACCTACCTCAAGGAGCGCAGTCGCGAGTTTCCCGGGCTGACGATCGAGAGGACCTACGTTCGCGAGTATCCGCGCGGCGGTCTTGCTCCTCAGCTGATTGGCCACATCGGGACGGTCACGCCCCAGCAGATCAAGAGCGGCCGGTACCAGCACGGCGACCGCGTCGGCCAGAGCGGGATTGAAGCCGCGTACGACCGCTATCTCCGCGGCCGCGCCGGCCTCGCTTCGCTGCGGGTAGACTCACTCGGTCGCCCGCGCGGCCGACCGCGCTACAGCGAGCTTTTCCAGCAGGGGCTCGCCCTTCGGCTCACGCTCGACGCCAAGCTCCAGCGGGCCGCCGAGCTCGCGCTCGTGCACGGAATCGCGGTGGCGAGGGAGGACGACCAATGGGCCGCGAACGGCGGCGCGATCGTCGCCCTCGATCCCCGCACCG
This sequence comes from Actinomycetota bacterium, assembly GCA_046728705.1. Taxonomy (GTDB): domain Bacteria; phylum Actinomycetota; class Thermoleophilia; order Gaiellales; family Gaiellaceae; genus JACDAN01. Next base: position 1,879 of record JBKPFE010000099.1, on the reverse strand, counting down.
GCGCCGTTCGGGCCATGGCCTCCGCGCCGACGTACGATCCGCGGCTCTACGTCGGGCGGCCGAACCCGCATGCGCTGCGCCCGCTGCTCGACCAAGAGGCGGCCAAAGCGGCGAACTTCCCCGGGTTGAACCGCGCGATTGCCGGTCGTTATCCGCCAGGCTCGACTTGGAAGCCCGTGACCGCGCTCGCGGCGATGCGAGAGCGGCTCGTCTCGGCGTACAGCCTGCTCCCGTGCACGGGCTCGATGGAGATCGACGGCACCACGTTCAACAACTGGAACCCCTATATCAACGAGGCGATGACGCTGCCGACCGCCCTCGCCGCCTCGTGCGACACCTACTTCTATCAACTGGGAAAGGAGTTCTACGACCTGCCCCCGCAGTACGGGAGCCCGCTCCAGAAATGGGCTTCGGCGTTTGGATTCGGCAAGCAGACCGGTCTCGACCTCGGCGGTGAGGACCCGGGCCTACTGCCGACGCCGGAGTGGCGGCGCAAGACCTACACGAAGGAGCGCTACCCGGACACGTGGGAGATCGACCAGCTCTGGAAGTCGGGCGACTCGGTGCAGCTCGCGATCGGGCAGAAGGACTTGCTGGTGACGCCGCTCCAGATGGCGCGCTTCTACGCGCTGATCGCGAACGGCGGCAAGCTCGTCACGCCCCACATCGTGTCAAGGGTTGAGCAGCCGGGCAACCGCGGCGCAGTCAAGCAGGTCTTCGCGCCGGCGCCCCGCCCGGTCAACGTCCACCCCGCCGAACTTCGCGCGGTCCAGGAGGGTCTATATCTGGCCAGCCACGCGTCTTACGGGACGTCCTCGGGCGTCTTCGGCAGCTTTCCGGTGAAGATCGCGGGTAAGACGGGCACGGCCGAGAAGGCCGTCGACGGTGTGTTGTTCGACCAAGCTTGGTGGTGCGGCTACGGCCCGACCGACGGGACGCCCGAGCTCGTCGTCTGCGCTCTGATCGAGAACGGCGGTCACGGTGGCACCGCCGCCGCCCCAGCCGCACTGAAGGTGTTCGAGAGCTACTTCGGCGTCAAGGCGACCAGCCTGACCACCGTTCTGACCGACTGATGACCGATTACGCCGCACCCCTCTCTCCCCGCGTTCGGCGCCGCCGGGCCGAAGCGACGGGCGCGGTCGCATTCATCCGTCGCATCGACTGGGTGATGCTCGCCGCAGTGGCCGGGCTCGTCGCCTTCGGTCTCTGGGCGATCGACGGGATCACCCGGCACGACGTCCTCGGCGACCCCCAGTACTACGTCTTCCGCCAGTCGATCTTCGCCTTCGTCGGGCTGGTAGGGCTCGTGGGGACGCTGCTGATCGATCCCGACTACTACCGGCGCTATCGAAAGGTGCTCTACGCCCTGATGATCGCGTTGCTGCTCGTCGTGATGGTGCTGGGCACCGACGTCCGCGGCTCCACGCGCTGGATCGACTTTGGCTTCTTCCGCTTCCAGCCGTCCGAGTTCGGGAAGCTGCTGTTGGCCCTGTTCCTCGCCGGGGTACTCGCGGAACGAGGTCGACGGATCGGCGAGTGGCGGACGACGGCCGTCGTCCTCGGGCTGGCCGCCGTTCCGACGCTGCTCGTCTTCATGCAGCCGGACATCGGCACCGCGCTGGTCTACACCGGGATCCTGGCCGCCGCGCTCTTCTTCGCAGGGACGCGCTGGCGCGATCTCGGCGTACTGGCGCTGATTGCGGCGATCCTCGGTGCCACAGTCCTCTGGCTGGCTCCGTCGCTCGGCATCCCGATCCTCGAGCAGTACCAGCGCGACCGGATCACGGCGTTCCTCGATCCGACCGAGAACCCCCAGGGCGCGGCCTACAACATCAACCAGTCGATCACGGCCGTGGGCGCCGGCGGTTCGACCGGCCGC
>JBKPFE010000287.1:0-2556 GCA_046728705.1 Actinomycetota bacterium | reverse complement strand
GTGCTTGCCGGTCAGGATCTCGCGGGCGATCTCGCAGCCGCGATAGAGCTCGTCGAGCGGAATCGTGTCGACGTGGGCCGCGACCTGGAAGACCGAGTCAGCCGATGTGTAGACGATCCACTTCCCGGTGCGCTGATGCTCCTCGCCGAGCTCCTCGATGATCTCCGTCCCGGAAGCGGGCTTGTTCCCGAGCACGCCTCGCCCGGTGCGGTGCATGAACGGATCGAGAACCTCGAACGGGAACCCGTGCGGGTAAGTCGGGAGCGGTTGTTGGGTGACCAACCCCATCAGCTCCCAGTGGCCGGTCGTCGTGTCCTTGCCCTTGGAGCGCTCGAGCAGGCGCCCGGCGATCGCGGGCGCGCCGGGTTGCGGCGGACAGCCCTCGAGCTCCTCCACGTTGCCCAGCCCGAACGCCTCCAGGTTTGGGAGGTCGAGCCCGCCGACGGCCTTGGCGACGTTCCCGAGCGTGTCGGAGCCTTCGTCACCGAAGTCGGCTGCATCCGGTAGCTCTCCCGCCCCCACGGCGTCGAGCACGATGACGCACGCGCGCGGCATGGGGCTATTGTAGGACGGCCTTGGAGAACGTCCTGGGACTCATCGGCATGGCTCTCTTCATCGTCGCGACGATCGCGCTCGCGGCCGGGGTCACCTGGCTGGTCGTGAAGATCACCCCGTCAGGGCCGAGGAAGAAGCCCGAGCCGACCGCCGAAACCTAGACGGGCGAGAGCCGGAGCACGTCCTCGAGGGGTGTGTGCTCGAGGCCGTGGGCCTCGGCGACAGCCTCGTACGTGATCTTTCCCTCGATCACGTTCACGCCGCGGGCCAGCGCCGGATCCCGCGCAATCGCCTCGCGCAGGCCGTGGTCGGCGATCTCCTCGACGTACGGCAGGGTCGCGTTCGTCAGCGCCTTCGTCGAGGTGATCGGCACGGCCCCCGGCATGTTCGCGACGCAGTAGTGGATGACCCCCTCCACGACGAAGACGGGGTCCGAGTGAGTCGTCGGCCTCGAGGTCTCGACGCAACCCCCCTGGTCGATCGCGACGTCGGCGATGACCGAGCCCTCCTTCATCCCGGAGACCACTTCGCGGCTTATGAGCTTTGGCGCGAGCGCGCCGGGAATCAAGACGGCGCCGACGACGACATCTGCCGCTGCGACCGATTCCTGAATCTGGAGGCTCGAAGACATCAGCAGCGTTGCGCGTGAGCCCAGGACCTCCTCGAGGTGCCGCATCCGGTCGATCGAGCGCTCGAGGATCGTCACCTGGGCGCCGAGACCCAACGCGATCACGGCGGCGTTGTAGCCGACCATTCCCCCGCCGATCACGACGACCTCGCCGGGGGCGACTCCCGGGACGCCGCCGAGAAGCAGGCCTCGACCGCCGAGCGGCTTTTCCAAGAACGTCGCGCCTGCCTGTGCCGCGAGGCGCCCCGCAATCTCGCTCATGGGCGCCAGCAACGGGAGGGCACGGTCGTCGGTCTCGACCGTCTCGTAGGCGACGCAGGCGGCGCCGCTCGCCATCAGCGCCCGAGTCAGCTCCTCGTTTGCGGCCAAGTGGAGGTAGGTGAACAGCACCTGCCCTTCGCGCAGGCGCCCGTATTCGTCCGGGACCGGCTCCTTGACCTTGAGCACGAGCTCCGACTCGGCCCACACCTCGTCGACCGAGCCGATTCGCGCGCCGACGCCCTCGTAGTCCGCGTCTCGGAAGGCGCTTCCCCCGCCCGAGCCCTGCTCGATCAGGACCGAGTGTCCACTACGTGTGAGCTCCAGCGCACCGGCAGGCGTTAGCGCGACGCGGTACTCGTCCGACTTGATCTCTCTGGGGACGCCGACGTTCATGCCGGCGGAATTATCCCGGTTAGGCGCCGGCAAGCCGCGCGACGAGACGCCGTTCCTCGGGCCCGAGCCAAGGCGGCGAGCCGGCCAGGGCGTTCTCGGCTGCATGGAGCGGGTTCCGGGTTGCCGGAATGACGACGTCGACGCGCTCGTCCGACAGGACCCATTTGAGCAGCGCCTGGGGCCAGGTCTCGACTCCGAACTCGGCCAGCGGCTCCAGCTCGTCCGGGTCCGGGGCATCGGCGAGGAGCTCGCCCTCGCCGAAGGGCCTCATCACGATCACCGGGATCCCCAGCTCCGCGGCCAGCGGCAGAACCGTGCGCTCCGCTGCGTGCTCGAACGGGTTGAGTGGTAGCTCGACGACGTCGAGCCGGCCGCTTCGGACCGCCGCGGCAAGCTCGTCGAGTGCCAGTGGGCTGTAGTGGGTAGCGCCGATCCGTCCGATGCGGCCGGCCGCGCGTTCCTCCTCCAACCAGCCGAGGTGGACCGGCCAGCCGACGAGGTTGTGCACCTGCTCGATGTCGACCCGACCGAACCACTCGAGTTGCCGCGCGAACTGATCACGAGCCTGCTCGATCGTCGGCGCCCAGATCTTGGTCGCGACCATCGACTGCTCCCGCCGGCCGTCGAGCGCAGCCGCCAGCGAACGCTCGGCATTGCCGTACATCGGCGACGAGTCGACGAGCCGGCCGCCTCCGGCGAACGCGGCGCCAACGACGTCT
>JBKPFE010000029.1:0-3430 GCA_046728705.1 Actinomycetota bacterium | reverse complement strand
GAGTCGTCGAGCAGCGGGTCGAGGTCGCCGACGGTGAAGAGCGCCGGCGGCAGGTCGTGCAGCTCGGCATAGAGCGGCGAGAGGTCGGGATCGCGGAGCTCCTCGAGGTCACGCTCGCCGGTAAAAGACCGGCCGAACCAGTGCATGTCCGGCGTCGAGAGCATGGGGTGGCGGTCGCCCCAGTTGCGGCGGCTCGGCGTCCCCGAGAGGTCGTAGACGCCGTAGACGAGGCTCGCGGCCTGGAACGCACCAGAGACTCCGTGGCGATCCCGCAGCCGCAGCAGGGTCGTCACGGCGAGGTGCGCTCCCGCCGACTCGCCGCCGATGGCGAGGCGGTCGGGCGCCCCGAGCTCAGTCAGGCCACGGTCGAGCAACCAGAGGGCCGCGTCCTCGCAGTCGTCGGGCCCGGCCGGATAGGGGTGCTCCGGCGCCAGACGGTAGTCGACGCTGACCGCGCAGAGGCCGGTGGCCTCGACGAGCGTCCAGAGCCGGTCGTCCTGCTCATCGCAGCACCCGAGCACCCAGCCGCCGCCGTGAATATGCAAGTAGACACCCGTTGCTCTCTCGTCCGGAGCGAGGACGCGCACGCGGATCTCGCCGGCGCGCGTACGGACGCTGAGGTCGCGGGCCTGCGGCAGGAACACGGGCTCCGGCCAGATACTCCGTCCCTCGCGGCGCGCACGTCGCGAGCGCTCGGGCGGGACGGTGTGCACCTGAGGCTCCGCGGCCAGCACCCCGGCGAGCGCTTCGTTGAACGCCCGCGCCTCGGCCAGCGTCGCTTCGTCGAGGACGGTCGTCACCGAGCTCTCATAGCCGCTCGACGATCATCGCCATCCCCTGCCCGCCGCCAACGCACATCGTCTCGAGCCCAATCGTGCCATCGAGTGTCTCGAGGTCGTTCAGGAGCGTGCACATGATCCGGGCGCCGGTCATGCCGTAGGGATGCCCGAGCGCGATTGCCCCGCCGTGCGGGTTGAGCTTCTCGCCGAACGGATCGATGCCGAGCTCGCGGCAGACCGGAAGCACCTGCGCCGCGAAGGCCTCGTTCAGCTCGACCACGTCGACGTCGTCGATGGTCATCTCGGCCGTGGCGAGGACCTTGCTGACCGCGCCGATCGGCCCGACGCCCATGATCTCGGGCTCGACGCCCGAGACCGAGGACGCGACGATCCGCGCCCGGGGTCTGACCCCGAGCGCCGACGCGCGGGTCTCGCTCATCACGAGCACCGCCGCGGCGCCGTCGTTCAACGGACACGAGTTTCCCGCCGTCACCTTTCCGCCGGGCTTAAAGGCGGGCTCGAGCTCGGCGAGCTTCTCCAGCGTCGATCCGCGCCGCGGGCCGTCGTCCGCAGCCACACCGTCCCAAGGAGTGATCTCGCGCTCGAAGAAGCCGTTGTCCTGGGCGCGAACCGCGCGCTCCTGCGAGCGTTGCGCGTAGCGGTCCATCTCCTCGCGCGAGACGTTCCACCGCTCGGCGACGTTCTCGGCGGTCATGCCCATCGGGATGTAGACGTCGGCGATCGGAGCGTCGTCGCCGAACAGTTTCGGATGGAGCTCGTCGGCGTCCTTGGGGTAGCCGTCGACCTGGGTGATTGACTCGACACCGGCAGCGACGAAGACGTCGCCCTCGCCCGCTCTGATCGCGTGGTGGGCCATTCGGATCGTCTGGAGCGACGACGCGCAGAAGCGGTTGACGGTCGTGCCCGGAACGCTCGCCGGCAGGCCGGCGAGGAGGGCGGCGCGGCGCGCGAGGTTCATTCCCTGCCGCTCCTGCGGAAACCCGCACCCGACCATCACGTCGACGACTTCGGCGCGGTCGAGCTCCGGGATCTGCTTCAGCGCCGCGTCGATCGCGAATGCGACGAGGTCGTCGGGCCGCGCGTCGACCAGCGAGCCCTTGCGGGCCCGCCCGATCGGGGTGCGTGCGGCTGAGACAATGAATGCGTCAGACAAAGGCGTTTTCTCCCGTCAGCTGCCTACCGATGATCAGCTTCTGGATCTGGCTCGTACCCTCGTAGAGGGTAGTGACGCGCGCGTCTCTCAAGTACTTCCCGACCGGATACTCGTCGATGTAGCCGTAGCCGCCGTGGATCTGCACGGCCGCGTTGGCGGCGCGAACCGCCGCTTCGCTGGCGTAGTACTTGGCGATCGAGGACTCGAGCGTGTGCCGGGCACCCGCGTCTGCCGCGACCGCCGCCCTCCAGGTGAGCAGGCGCGCCGCCTCCGTCTCGACGGCGATCTCCGCCAGCAGCTCCTGGACGAGCTGGAACGACGCGATCGGGCGGCCGAACTGCTGCCGGTCCTTCGCATAGGCGATGCACGCCTCGAGGCAGCCCTGGCCGATGCCGACGCAGCCTGCGGCCAGCGAGATTCGGCCGTTGTCGAGCGCCGAGAGCGCCACCCGCAGGCCCCCGCCCTCCTCGCCGAGCACGTTCTCCGCCGGGACCCGCACCCCGTCGAGCGTGAGCTCGCCGGTGTCCTGGGCACGCAGGCCGAGCTTGCCTTTGATCGGGTGCGCCTCGAAGCCCGGCGAGCCGGTCGGGACGAGGAAGCACGTGACCGAGTCGCCCGTGCGCGCGAACACGAGCGCGAGGCCGGCCCAGGTGCCGAGCGTGATGAAGATCTTCGAGCCGGAGATCGTCCAGCCGTCGCCGTCGCGCTCGGCGCGCGTCGCGAGGCTGCCGGGGTCTGACCCCGCGCCGGGCTCGGTGAGCGCGTAGCAGCCGAGCGTCTCGCCGGAGGCCAGCCGCGGGAGCCACGCCTGCTGCTGCTCGTCCGTCCCCCACTTGAGGATCGTCTTCCCGACCAGCCCGACGTTGACGGAGACGATCCCGCGCACGGATGAGTCGGCCCGCCCGAGCTCCTCCATGATCAGTGAGTACGAGACCGTGTCGAGCTCCCAGCCGGCGAGGAATCCGACCTCGGCGAGCTTCTCGACGATCCCCCGGTCCATGGTCTCCTCGCGATCCCAGTCGCGGACGTGGGGTGTGATCTCGCGGTCGACGAACTCCCGCGCCGAGCGGCGGATCAGCTCCTGCTCCGGTGTGAGCGTCAGATCCATAACGACGACGGGGCCGCACACGCGGCCCCGTCATTCTTTCGCTTTGCGTGAGGTCTAGCGACCCTTGTAGAGCACGCTGATCTCCGTCCAGCTCGCGTCCTGGTACCGGACGACCTTGCCCTGGTCGATCGGGAACCGGTCGGTCTTCGCCGTCTTGATCTTCACGCCCTTGAGCGTGTACGGGTTGACCCAGTTCATCTTCGCCGTCGCCGCCATCAGCGAGGCGCGGGTCGGGTTCTTGCCCGCGAGGTACATGAGCTTGACGAAGTCGTAGGCCTTCGCCACGCCGTAGTAGTAGAACGTGTTGTTGATGTTGATCCCGTCGGGGCCATAGTTGGCCATGATCCGCCGATAGGCCTTGATCGCCCC
>JBKPFE010000038.1:0-1216 GCA_046728705.1 Actinomycetota bacterium | reverse complement strand
CGAGGTGTACGGCGACCCGCAGATCCACCCGCAGCCGGAGAGCTACTGGGGAAACGTCAACCCGGTGGGCCCGCGGGGCGTCTACGACGAAGCGAAGCGCTACTCGGAGGCGATGACGATGGCCTACCACCGCCAGCAGGGCGTGGACACCGCCATCGGCCGGATCTTCAACACGTACGGCCCGCGGATGCGGCGCAACGACGGCCGAGCGATCCCCACCTTCGTGCGCCAGGCGCTCGAGGACAAGCCGCTAACCGTCTTCGGCGACGGCTCGCAGACGCGGAGCTTCTGCTACGTCGACGACATGATCAAGGGGATGTACCTCCTGGCGATGAGCAAGGAGCACACGCCGATCAACCTCGGGAACCCGAAGGAGTTCACGATTCTCGAGCTTGCGGAAACCGTGATCCGGGTAACAGACTCACGCAGCGAGATCGTCTACGAAGCGCTGCCCGTCGATGACCCGCAAACGCGCCAGCCCGACATTACTCTGGCGAAGGAGATCCTGGGCTGGAAACCTGAAATCGAACTCGAAGAGGGGCTCCGGCGGATGCTGCCGAGTCTCGGAAGGGAGCCTGTGAGTGTTTAAACGCGTCGCCTTCTTTCTCGTGTTATCGCTCGCCGCCGCGGGAGTCGCGGTTTCGGCGAGCTCCACTGCCAACTCAGCGTCGAAGCAGACGACAGCAAGCCGCATGCTCGTCGGTTTCTACGACGACGAGCAGATCTACGGCCGCACGGACTGGGCCTTCAACCAGCTGAAGAGCCTCCGTGCGGGCGTCGTGCGGATCACGCTCGACTGGGCCAGCGTCGCCAGGCGACGCCCCGGTGCGCCGGCCGACCCGGCTAGTCGCGCCTACAACTGGACGGCCGTCGACAACGTGGTCAACGCGGCCGCGAAGAAGAAGATGCGTGTCGTGATCGCGATCTTCGGAACGCCTCGCTGGGCCGGGCCGGCCAAGAACCGGCTGCCCCGGCGGATCACCGATCTGCGGCTCTTTGCTTTCGCTGCGGCGACCCGCTACAGCGGGACGTATAACGTCGAGGTGGACGAGAACGAACCCGTGCGGCTGCTGCCGGCCGTTCGCCACTGGCTGGCGTGGAACGAGCCGAACAACCCGGTCTTCCTGAAGCCGCAGTGGAAGAAGGTGGGCGGGACATGGCGTCCGCAGAGCGCCTTCGACTACACCAAGATCTGCTCGGCGATCTGGGCCGGGGT
>JBKPFE010000137.1:0-3660 GCA_046728705.1 Actinomycetota bacterium | reverse complement strand
GCCCATCCACACCGCCTACATCCGCGCGAGCAGGCTGGGGGAGAGCGAGCAGGCCGCCGCAAAGCTCGATCCGAAGCTCCTGGCCGATCCGGCCGAGCAGGAGGTCGCCAAGGCGCTCCAGCAGGTCGAGCCGGAGCTCACCGCCGCCCTCGAGTCCGCCGACTTCGAGGCGGCGGTCGAGGCAGGCGCCAAGCTGGGCCCGGTCCTACACCGGTTCTTCGAGGATGTTCTCGTGATGCACGAAGACGCCGCCCTGCGGCAGAACCGGCTGCGGCTGCTACTCGACGTCCGGGACACGCTGCGCGCGCTGGGCGATCTGGGCCAGATCCCACGCTAGTCGAAGTTAACGTAGTCCCAACCTCGTTCTCAGGCGGCTCTTAGACGTAGCCTGTTCTATTGGGCCATGAGCAAGCAAGTAACAACGATCGCCGTGGCGCTCCTGCTCGCAGCCGGAGTCGGAGGCGCCGTGGGAGCAGGTGTCGCGCTGCAGACAGACGACGATTCCGCCGCGCCGACGACCGAGGCTCCGACTCAGCCCGTCGCCCAGACGGCGTCGTCGGTGGCTGCGGTCTACCAGCGCGTGAAGGACGGAGTGGTCGAAGTAGAAACCTCGGCCGGCGCCACGGGCAGCGGCTTCGTCATCGACGAAGAAGGGCACATCGTCACCAACCAGCACGTCGTCGCGGGCGCCGAATCGGCGACCGTCCAGTTCTCGGACGGAAGCGAGGTGGACGCCGAAGTCGTCGGGGCGGACCCGTCGACCGACATCGCCGTGCTCGACGTGGACCGTCCGAGCTCCCGACTGACGCCGCTCAGCTTCGCAGGGGACGGCTCGCTCCAGGTCGGCAACGCGGTGATCGCGATCGGCAGTCCGTTCGGGCTCGAGGGAACGCTGACGACCGGCGTGATCAGCGCGCTCGGCCGTAAGATCGTGTCGCCGAACAACTTCACGATCGAAAACGCCGTACAGACCGATGCCGCGCTCAACCGCGGCAACTCGGGCGGGCCCGTGCTCGACACGCAAGGCCGCGTCGTGGGCGTCGCCGCCCAGATTCGCAGCGAGACCGGTGGCAGCGTCGGCATCGGCTACGCGATTCCCGGCGATACCGCCGAGCGGATCGCCCGCGAGCTGATCGAGGACGGCAGCGTCGAGCACGCCTACCTCGGTGTGACCCTCCCCGACGACGGAGCCGCGACGTTCGAAGAAGTCGTCCCCGACGGCCCGGCTGACCGCGCAGGCCTCCAGAGCGGAGATGAGGTCACGGAAGTCGACGGGAAGTCGATCACGACGGGCGACGAGCTGCGCGAGGCGATCGACGCCAAGAAGCCCGGCGACAAGATCACCCTCACGATCGAGCGGGACGGCGACGAGCGCACCGTGCAAGTAACGCTCGGCCAGCGCCCGGCCACCACTCAGTAATCCCTCCCCCAAAGGCCACGTCCCGGGGCCAGACCCCGGGACGCGGCCTCCCTGGTCGGCGGGTCGCTACCCTCCGGCCGGTGACCGTCGTCGAGCTGCACATGATCTCGGACGCCACCGGGGCGACCGCGAAGCGTCTCGTCCAGGCGCTGGAGGCCCAGTTCCCCGAGCAGGAGTTCGAGGAGATCGTCCATCCGATGGTGGAGACGGTGGACGACCTCCGGCTGGCAGTCGAGCGCGCCAAAGGCCGCCCTGCGGTGATCGTCTACACGATCGTCCACCCCGAGCTGCGCGAGGCGATGCACGACCTCTGCCGCCGGGCGAAGGTGCACTACTGCGACATCCTCCGACAGCCGATCGATTCCGTCGCCAAGGTCTCCGGCCAGTCCGCGAAGATGAAGCCGGGCGCCCGCCCGCCGCTCGACTCCAGCTACTTCCGCCGGATTGCGGCGATCGAGTTCGCGGTCAAGTACGACGACGGGATGGGCGGGGGGCTCGACGACGCGGACATCGTCCTCGTGGGCGTCTCACGCACTTCGAAGACGCCGCTCTCGATCTACCTCGGCTACCTCGGCTACAAGGCCGCGAACGTTCCGGTCGTGAAGGGGATCAAGCCGCCGGCCGCACTGTTCGAGATCGACCAGTCGAAGATCGTCGGGCTGACGATCGATGCGGACCGGCTCGCCGAGATTCGCGCCGACCGCGCCAGGCGTCTCGGCGGCAACAACCGGCGCTACCAGGAGCTAGTGGAGATCTACGACGAGCTCGAGGAGGCGGAGGCGCTGCACCGGAAGCTCGGCTGCCCGGTGATCGAGATCTCGGAGCTCTCGATCGAAGAGACCGCGGCTCGCATCATCGCCATGGTCGAGCGCCAGCAGGCCGCGACGGCTACTGCATCGTGAACCCGGCGGCCGAGGCCGCACGGACGAAGCCGGTGCCGCTCTGGCGCTGGGCCCTGTGGTGGGTGCTGCTGCTCATCGCCGGGCTCCTCTTCTACTTCCTCATGGCACCGATCTGGCTGGGCCTGAGGGCCGCGGCCTGGATCGCGGAGTTCAGGGCTCGCCGTCGGCGCCCCGAGTGAGCTCGAAGACGAGCTCGCGGCCGTCCTCCTCGTCCATCCGTTCGCCCGTCTGCTTGAACCCGAGCCTGCGGACGATCGCCAGCGAGGGCTCGTTGTCCGGTCCGACCGAGAGGACGAAGCGGCGGATCCCGGCCCGCTCCTCGGCGAGATCCATCAGCATCCTTGCCGCCTGGGTGGCGTGGCCGCGACCACGGTAGGGCGGGAAGATCCGGTAGCCGAACTCGACGGCCTCTGGGTTGTGCGTCGAATTGACCCCGGGCGGGCCGTGGTAGCCGGCGTGGCCGATCATCTGACCGCCGAGCACGACGGCGTGCGGGCACCAGGTCCGAAAGCGCGCGTCCTCTCGCATCTGCCGCAGCCGCAGCCCGAGGAAGCCCTTCTCACCCTCCGAGGGAAACTCGTCCGGGAGCTCCATGCCGAGCAAGCCGGCCGCCTCTTCACGCCGGCCGTCGAGCACGGCCTCGATGAACTCCGGCGTCAACGGAACGAGCTCGATCACGCCGGCTTCCTGGCGTCGAAACGCAGGAAGAGCGGCACGCGCCGCCAGCGTGGGTTGTCGTCGTCGTAGAGCTCGCGGAGGTCATCGATAACGAAGCCGGCGTCGCGAAGCGCGCGCCAGTAGTCCTCGAGCGAGTAGTGCATGCCCTCGAACGTCATCTCCGGCCCGCCGCCCCCGATCGTGTCCGCGTACCGACGCGCTTCACGGTAGGAGTGGATGACGTACTGCGCCGTCTCGCCCTCGCGCGGTACGAAGTTGCCGGCCGAGTTGAGGCGATGCACGACGGTCGCCAGAAACGGACCCCTGGCTGCAGCACACGGGCGATTTCCCGGACCGCCCCTGACATGTCGTCCATGTCCATGAGCGACATGAAGGCGATGGCCAAGTCAGCCGCGCCGTCGTCCGACGGCAGCTTCGCCGCGTCGGACTCGACGTACTCGCCCTCGGGATCAGCTTCCCGTGCCGCCGCCACCATCGAGGGGAGACGTCTATCCACGACTCGGTCCGCCGCAGCCAATGTCGAGCGTCAGCTTCCCGGGCTTTGGCAGGGAGGACAGGAACTGTTGCCGATGGAAGCGCCAATACGTGTCGCGGCCGGCTCGCGCGCCCAGCGAACCCAGTTCGCGGCTTGACCCTCCCATGCCTCGCGGAGATTCAAAC
>JBKPFE010000158.1:0-10444 GCA_046728705.1 Actinomycetota bacterium | reverse complement strand
CCGCGCTCGACGTTGCGAACGACGACAAGCACATGATCGTTCCTGCCGCTGCCGCCCCGCGTGCCACTGCCAGCTCGCCCTCCGGATGCGCCATCCGCTGGTAGGCAACGGGCGCCGCGATGATCGGCATCGAGAGCTCTGCTCCGAGGACGGTCGTGACCGCCGTCACGTCGCCGACGTCGACGAGCACGCGCGGCCGGAGCCGCCAGCGATCGAAAGCCTCGACGTTGCCTCGGACCGCGTGCTCGTCGCCGGCGCCGCCTGCGAAGTAGCCGAACGACGCCTCGTCCAGTTTCTCCTCAGCCAGGTGTTCGTAGTCCCAGACGTTGAGTGGCTCCACGTAGCGGAGCTTAGGGCGGCCGCACCGGCAAAGCCGGTACGGCCTCTTCTGGTCGGCACCGGCTAGCCGGTGCCTTAGGCTCGGAATCGGCGCGAAGCCGTCACGAACACCGTCCGTTTGCGCCCCTAGAGTGGCGACGTGGCCCAGCCCGCCCTCAAGTTCGCCTGCTCCGAGTGTGGCCAGTCGACCGGGCGCTGGCTCGGTCGCTGTCCGGGCTGCGGCAGCTTCGGGACGCTCGTGGAGGAGTCGGCGGCACCGACTCAGGGGAAGGGCGCCGCCGCGAAGCCTGTGCTCCGGCTCGTCGAGGTCGGGGTCGAGGAGGCGAGGCGGATGCCCACGGGCGTCGCCGAGCTGGATCGCGTGCTCGGCGGCGGGCTGGTTCCCGCGTCGCTCGTGCTCGTCGGCGGGGAGCCCGGCGTCGGCAAGTCAACGCTGTTGCTGATGGCGCTGGCGGCGATGTCGAAGCACCACCGCGCCCTGCTCGTGACCGGCGAGGAATCCGCGGCTCAGGTGAAGCTGCGTGCTGCGCGCCTCGGCGGCGCCGAGCGGGTCGAGATCCTGGCCGACACCGACCTCGACGCGATCTGCGCGACGCTGGAGGCCGAGCGGCCGGCGGTCTGCGTGATCGACTCGGTGCAGACGCTCTACTCGGCCGACGTCGGCTCGGCGCCGGGCTCAGTGGCGCAGGTGCGCGAGGCGTCGGCGCGTCTCCTGCGCGTTGCCAAGGAGGCGGGCGTCGCGCTGTTCCTCGTCGGGCACGTCACGAAGGACGGGGCAGTCGCCGGCCCGCGCGTGCTCGAGCACCTGGTCGACTGCGTGCTCCAGTTCGAGGGCGACCGCTACCACGCTCACCGGGTGCTGCGGGCTGCGAAGAACCGCTTCGGCTCCACGAACGAGCTCGGCGTGTTCGAGATGACGGGAACAGGGCTCGTCGGCGTGCCCGATCCTTCGCAGCTTTTCGGCGCGGCGCGGGAGGAAGAGATCGGCTCGGCCGTCGCCTGTGCGCTTGAAGGAACGAGGCCGCTGCTGCTCGAGATCCAAGCGCTCGTCTCCCCGACCGACTTGGCGATGCCGCGCCGCGTGGGTACGGGCGTCGATCCCAAGCGGCTGGCGATGATCGTCGCCGTCCTGGCTCGCCACGGCGGGATCGCTCTGGGCCAGGCGGACGTGTTCGTCAATGTCGCCGGCGGCCTCCGGATCGACGAGCCGGGGGCCGACCTCGGCGTCGCACTTGCGATCGCCTCGGCGGCCAGGGGGTCGGCAGTCGCGGCCGGCACCGCCGCCTTCGGGGAGATCGGATTAACCGGGCGGCTGCGTCCGGCGGCCCAGGCCGAACGCCGGCTCGAGGAGTGCGCCAAGCTCGGCCTGGCCACCGTCATCGTCCCGGCAGCGACGAAAGCACACCGGGGGGTGGAGGCGACTGCGGTCGAGACACTGAAGCAGGCGATAGGTGCCGCGCTGATCGCCAACACTGAACCTCGCCGCTAGCAGGCATTTTCTGTCCAAGGCACGGAAAATCCCTGGAAAAAGTGGCTTTTTGGTGATTCTTTCGGTATACTGGCTGCCGGTCGCCGGCGGTTTAGTCACCCGCCGGCGGTTTGCCGTGTAAATCGTCTGGGACCGGGGAGGTTGGGTTGTACAAGATCGGCGACAAGGTGGTGTATCCGCACCACGGGGCAGGCACTGTCGTGAAGAAGGAGTCGCGCGAGGTGCTCGGGGAGAAACGCGAATACCTCACGATTCAGATCCTTCACAACGACATGACCGTCAACGTGCCGGCCGACAACGCCGAGAAAGTCGGGTTGCGGAAGGTCATCAACGAGGAGACCGTCAAGGAAGTCGTCAAGGCGCTCACGGGTAACGGGACGACGATGCCGAAGAACTGGAACCGCCGGTTCAAGCACAACCGCGACAAGATGAAGACGGGCGACATCTTCGAGCTCGCCGAGGTCGTGCGGAACCTATCGCTGCGCGACCGGGACAAGGGTCTTTCCACCGGCGAGAAGCAGATGTTCGTCAAGGCGAAGAAGATCCTCATCAGCGAGCTGATGTACGCGAAGGGCCTCGACGAGGAGGAGACGGCCGAGTGGCTGGACGAGGTTCTGCTCTCGGACGTCGACGCGAAGAAGAAGCGCGCCAAGGCCGGCGCAGCCGCGTAACGCTCGGCCGGGCCTGATGTCTGTTTGGGCCGTGATCGTCGCGGCGGGCCGCGGCGAGCGGCTCGGACTGGACCGGCCGAAGGCGTTCGCGAAGCTCAACGGGCGTCCGCTCCTGGCGGAGAGCCTCGAGCGGCTGGAGGCCTCCGAGTGGGTTGACTCGATCGTGGTGGCGGCGCCGCCCGACTGGGAGGAACCGGTCATCCTGCTCGCCGAGGAGCTCGGCTGCGGCAAGGTGGTTGCGGTCGTTCCCGGCGGCGAGACGCGGGCGGCTTCGGTCCGTGTCGGCCTCGCCGAGGTGCCTGACGACGCCGCCGTCGTCCTCGTCCACGACGCGGCGCGGCCGGTGCTTACCGAGGAGGTGGTCGAGCGGCTGCTGACGACGCTCACCGAGGGCTGGGACGGCGTTGTGCCCGGCCTACCGATCGCCGACACTGTTAAGCGCGTCGACGGAGATCAGGTGGTCGAGACGGTCGATCGGGACACCCTCGTCATCTCCCAGACGCCTCAGGCGTTCCTCTGGCCCGCGCTGCGGGATGCGGCGGCCGGCGCCGATGACGCCACCGACTGCTCGGTGCTGGTCGAGGCTCGCGGAGGCCGGATCAAGGTCGTTCCCGGCGACCGACGCCTGATCAAGATCACCGACCGGGCCGACCTGGAGCTTGTCGAGCGGTGGCTGGCGCCCGCACCCGCCGAATGATCGTCGACTACCACATGCACCTGCGGTCGCCGGACGAGTCGATCGATCACTCAGTCGAGGCGGTCGAGCGGTTCGTGGACGTGGCTGCCGCGCGCGGCGTCGACGAGATCGGCTTCGCCGAGCACGTCTACTACTTCGAGGAGACGCGCTCGTTGTGGTCGGTGCAGTACCACCTAAAGCGCTGTCGCTACCCGCTCGAGCCCTATGTCGACGCGGTTGTCGACGCCAAGCGGCAGGGCATGCCGGTGAAGCTCGGGCTCGAGGTCGACTATGTCCCGGGAAAAGAGGACGAGACGCGCGAGGCCCTCGAGCCGTACCCCTGGGACTACCTGATCGGCTCGATCCACTTCATCGGCGAGGACGGCATCGATGCGGAACCGAGCCTGGTCGGGCACGTCGGCACCGAGGAGGCGTGGCGCCGCTACTACGAGACCCTCGGCCTTGCAGCCCGGAGCGGGCTCTTCGACACGCTCGCACATCCCGACCTTGTGAAGATGTACGGCCCCACGCTGCCCTGGAACTGGTCGCCGGTGGCAGAGTCGCTCGACGGCACACGGCTCGAGGTCTCGAGCGCAGGTCTCCATAAGCGGCACGGCGAGCTCTATCCCAACTCCGGATTGCTCGGCGAGGCGAGGAAGCGAGGGGTGGAGATCACGCTCGCTTCCGATGCACATGTCCCGCAGGACGTCGGCCGCGACCTCGACCGCGCGATCGGCCACGCACGTGCGGTGGGCTACGAGACGGTCACCGCCTTCGACGGCCGGCACGCGCGCCAGGAGCCGCTCGGGTGAGCGAGCTTCGCGTCGGGCTCGGCGTCGATGCGCACGCCTTTGCCGACGGAATCCCGCTCGTTCTCGGGGGCATCCAGTTCGACGACGACCGCGGCCTCGCCGGGCACTCGGACGGCGATGTCGTCACCCATGCGCTGATCGACGCACTGCTGGGCGCAGCCGGGCTCGGCGACGTCGGCTCGCTGTTCCCCGCCGAGGACGACTCGCTGCGCGGCGTCTCCTCGCTGCTCCTCCTCCGCAACGCCTACGGGAAGGTGACCAGCGCGGGCTTCGAGCTCGTCAACGCGGACTGCATCCTGATCGGCGAGTGGCCTCGAATCGCAGATCGTCGCGACGAGATGCGCGCGCGGCTCGCGGACACGTTGGGCGTCGAGCCCGACCGGATCGCGGTGCGGGCGACGACGACCGACCGGCTCGGATTCACCGGCCGCGGCGAAGGGCTCGCCGCCTACGCTGTCGCGCTGCTCCAGCGGTGAAGCTGGTCCGGTACGCCGACCGGCCCGAGTTGATCGACCGGCGTGACCGGCTGAGCGGGTCCTTCCCGACCTACATGCACCACAACGAGCCAGGTGGCCGGTATTGGGCGCGGCTGTACGAGGAGCACGCGGACTTCCAGCTCGGGCTTCTCGACGGCGACGAGCTGGTCGCGGAGCTGCATTCGGTACCGACGCCGTGGGACGGCACCGAGGCCGACCTCCCCTCTGGCTGGGACGAGGCCTTTACGCGCGCCTTCGAGAGCGCGCGCGAGCCGACCGTGCTCTGCGCGCTCGCGATCGCAGTCTTGCCCGAACGCCGCGGCGAGCAGCTCTCGGCCCGCATGATCCAGGCGATGCGGGACGCCGCCCGCACCCACTCGTTGCGTGAGCTGATCGCGCCGGTCCGGCCGACGCTCAAGGAGCACTATCCGCTGATTCCGATCGAGCAGTTCGTCGAATGGCGCCGCAAGGACGGGACGCACTTCGACTCGTGTATCCGGACCCACGAGCGCGTCGGCGGCGAGATCATCGCATTGGCGCCGCAGTCGATGGTGATCGAGGCACCCGTATCCGACTGGGAGGAGTGGACAGGTCTCCGACTTCCGGAAGACGGCACGCATGTCGTGGAGGGATGCTCGCTCCGCTCGAGGTTCGAAGCGGGATGGGCCGTCACGTCGAGCCGAACGTCTGGATGCGCCATTCCGTCTAGCCCGGCAGACGCACCCTCCCGTTAGCGATCTCGACGAGCCCGTCCTTCGCCAAGGAGGAGACGGCGTCCGCGTCGAGCCCAGTCATACGTCCGGCTGAAACCAGCCGGAGCGTGCGTGCGCGACGCTGGCGGAACGAGCCGTCGAAGCGCGACTGTTTTCGCAGCGGCTTGTAACGGCGGCCTCGGGATGGACACTGCTCGGACAAGAGGCAGACGCTGCAACGCGGCACGCGAGCCAGGCAGACCTCGCGACCGAGGTCCATCAGCGCCTCAGCCGCCTCGGGCCCGAAGGCACCGCCGGTGCGCTCGAGCACCCGCCGGACGTTCGTGTCGACAGGGAGCACCGGCTCGCCGAAGGCGAAGCGCCTGATGGCTGCGGCCGTGTACTCGCCGACGCCGGGGAGCTCCGTCAAGTCGTCCGGCCAGCCCTCGTCAGCCACACGCCGAGCCGCCCTGTGCAGATTGACCGCGCGGCGGTTGTATCCCAGCCCCTGCCACGCCCGAATGACATCGCCCGAACTGGCACCAGCGAGCGCCTCCACCGTCGGCCACCGCTTCATCCAGGCCTCGAACCGCGGCACGACCCGAGCGACCTGCGTCTGCTGGAGCATCACCTCCGACACGAGCACCGCGTACGGATCGCGGCGCCGGCGCCAGGGAAGGTCACGTCGATGCTTCGCGTGCCAGGCGAGGAGCGTGGCTTCCACTCAGGGGCAGCGTACTCGGGGAGGCCTCGGCGTCGATGAGGCCGAGGAACCGCGCCACTGCGGCGGTCCGCGTGCTGACCCCCAGCTTCGCGTACACGTTTTCGAGGTGCTTGCGCACCGTGCTCGGTGCAAGCCAGAGCAGTTGCGCGATCTCGGCGTTGGTCTTGCCCTGCGCGACCCACGAGAGCACGTCGCGCTCGCGCGCCGTCAACGGAATCTCCTCGACTCGCTCTTCGAGAATCAGCGAATCAACGGTTCGTTCGACGACGAGTCGACGGCCGCCGCGTCGGCGGAGGAGCGATTGCGAGCGACCGTCCTCCAGCCAGTCTGCAAGTGCCGCAGGCAGCCGGCCGGGGGGCGCCGCTGGAAAGAAGTCGCGCACAAGCCGGCGAGCCGGAGGCGACATGAACTCCGCGTCACCGTCGGGTCCAAAGAAAATCACACCGCGAGAGCCTTGCTCGTCCGCACGATGTAGCTCCTCCAGAGCCTCCCGTAGTAGGCGACGAGTCCTTGCCTCGTGCCACAGACGGCCGAAGTGCGGCGTCAGGCGTTCGAGGACGAGCCGGTCGCGCGCCGTGAAGTCGCGGCCACCGCGGGCGCCCTTCCGGTGGAACGCGAACGTCTTGCCATGCCATGGCGGTGACGGGAGGCGGACCTTGAGCTCGTACTCCACGTGCCACGGCGCGAAGGACTCAGCGTAGAAGCGGCTCTGGCGGAACTCCCGTCGGCTGATCACATCCGACAGCCGCAGCGCGCTGAAGCGTCCATCTTTCCTCCACTGACGGCAGATGGGGTGGTCGTTCATCCGCTCCCACTCATCGTCGGTGATGTCGCCGTCCTCGTCCTCGTCGTCGTCGCCCGGTCGCAGCACCAGCAGCAGCAGGCGCCGACGGACATAGTCGGTCTCGTGGTACGTCACCCAGTCCGCATCGATCAGGCGTCCGAGCTCGAGGAGCAGCTCAGGCGTGAAAGGCTGGTCGCCGCTGAGGCTCTGCGCCTCGTTAACGAAGCGAAACAGCCGCTCGGCATCGCCGTTCGTGAGTCCAGGCACGGCCTTCAAAGATACGACGAATGCCGAATCGACTCTACTCCCCGTTCGGGGGAACTGGGCCTAGGAGGCTTCGGCGTCGATCAGCCCGAGGAACCGCGCCACCGCCGCGGTTCGCGTGCTGACCCCGAGCTTGGCGAACACGTTCTCGAGGTGCTTGCGCACGGTGCTGGGCGCGAGCCAGAGCTGGCGCGCGATCTCGGCGTTCGTCTTGCCGCGAGCGACCCAGGCCAGCACTTCGCGCTCGCGGGCGGTCAGTAGGACCTCTGTCTGCTGCGCTTCGAGCAGGAGGGAATCGAGCGAGCGCGTCCCCGTCAGCGCGAGAGACAGCGCCAGCATCGCAACGATCATCGCGGGCACCCGGCGCGCCAGACGTGCAAGTAGCTCCCCAACGAGATCCTCCTCACATCGGAATTGACCAAGTACCTCTAGACGTGAGGAGATTTCGGTTTCTTCCGTCCGCAATGGACCTCGGCCTGACAAGCCGGCGGGTTCCATCGGGACGCGCGATCGAGCTCGTTGTAAGTCCGGTCAAGGTGAGCCCGAGCTCGGGCATGACATTCACGCGATAGGGCGGAAGCCTCCGGTGAAGGAATCGCGACCTCGAGCTGGTGCTCGATACCGAGGGGCCGGAACCAATTGTCGTAGACCCACGTCCCGTGGAGCTCGCGTTGGGTCAGAAAGTCGGAGAGCTTCATCGCATCGAACCGTCCTTCCCGCTGTTGGAGGCACAGCGGATGCTCCTCCAGAATCACACGCCAGATCACGTCGTCCTCGAACTCGACGTCTTCGTCATCGGGCCAGACGACAAGCAGAAGGTCCCGCCGGCGCACACGATCGAGCTCGTTGTAGGCGACGACTTCGGCGGGGACCAGGCGGCCGAGCTCGCCGAGCAGGTCGCTCGTGAAGGGTTGACCGCCGCCGAGGCTCTCCGCCTCGGCGACGAAGCGGAGCAGCCGCTCCGCGTCTCCGCTCGTGAGTGCAGGCATGGCCTTCAAAGATACGACGAATGTCGAATGGACTCCACTCTCGGCCAGGGTGAGCCTGTGTCACAGGAAGCAAAAGAGAAGGGAGTAGACACATGGACCTGAGATCGATTTCCCGGATTGCGGTGATTGCACTGCTGGTCGCCGCTGTCGGCGGGCTCTCGGCCTCGGCCCGAGGCCAGTCTGCCGGCAACGCCGTGAGCGAGTGGAACCTGATCGCGGTGAACACGCTCACTAGGCTCCCGGGGCCGGGGGGCGGAGCACCGCCTGCCTCGCAGATCAACATGGGGATGACCCAGGGCGCCGTCTACGACGCAGTCAACGCGATCGAGCCGAAGCACCACCGCCCGTATCTCCTCAAGCGGCGGTTCTCGGCGAGGGCCTCGAAGGAGGCCGCGGTTGCGACCGCGGCCTACCGCGTCCTCTCGAGCATCGTCTCGACTGTGCCCGCCACGATCCCGTTCCCGACCCAGGCGAGCCTGCTGGAGTCGCTCGCCGCGCAGTACGCCGCCTCGCTTGCGGCGATCCCAGACACGCCGTTCAAGAGGCAGGGGATTGCCGTTGGAAACGCCGCCGCCGAGGCGATGATCGCCGCCCGGGAGAACGACGGCCGCTTCGGGCCCTCACAGTGGGTGCCGAATTCAGCGCCCGGGCACTGGCAGCCCCTCATCAACCCGGCGACGGGGCAGCCTACCCTCGACCCGACCCCATGGGTCGGCGGCGTGAAGCCGTTCCTCATGCAGAGCTCGTTTCAGTTTCGGACGGCGGGGCCGAATGCACTCTCGAGTTCCGCGTGGGCCCAAGACTTCAACGAGGTGAAGGCGCTCGGCTCGACGAACAGCGTCGCCCGCACGTCCACCCAGACGTACATCGCCCGCTGGTGGCAGAGCACACCCGTCGCGAGTTGGAACGCCGTCGCCCGGGACCTCATCGCACGACGCGAGGTCGACATCGTCGACAGCGCCCGTCTCTTCGCGATGCAGAACCTGAGCGGGGCAGACGCCGCGATCAACTGCTGGAACGACAAGTACCACTGGGACTTCTGGCGGCCGTGGAACGCGATCCCTCGAGCAGACGAGGACGGCAACCCAGCGACTGCTCCAGACCCAACGTGGACGGCGCTCATCACCGCACCGTATCCCAGCCACCCTTCGGGGCACCTCTGCCAGGACGGCGCACACACGCGCGTACTGCGGATGTTCTTCGGCACCGACGCGCCCGAGGGGGGCTTCCAGATCACGAGCATCTCGACGCTCCTTGGTCCGGATGATCCCCGCACGCGCACCTTCAGTAGCTTCTCGCAGGCGATCGCGGAGCTCATCGAGGCCCGCATCTGGGCGGGGCTGCACTACCGCACCGCCGACGTGCAGGCCGAGCTGCTCGGCAGGAACGTCGCCGAGTACATGGCGGACAACTACTTCCAGCCGGTGGGCAAGGCAGCAACCAACGCCGACTGACCTCTAGAGACAAGGCGGCCGCCGGGCTTCTCGCGGGGCGGCCGCTAGATTCGCGCGGTGAGGAAGGTCCGCTTCGCGCCGAGTCCAACCGGATCGCTCCACGTCGGCAACGCCCTCAGTGCGGTGATCAACCGTCGGGAGGGCGACTGGATGCTGTTGCGCATCGACGACACCGACCCGGCACGGAATGTCGCTGGCGGCGAAGAGGCGATCCTTCGCGACCTCGAGTGGCTCGGGATCGTGTGTGACGAGGGGCCGGTACGCCAGAGCGGGCGGCAGGAGCGCTACCGCGAGGCGGCCGCACAGCTTGGTGGCGGGCGCTTCGGCCGGACGACGCTCCTGCGGGAGGACGGCACGGCCACGTACCACCTGGCGAGCGTAGTAGACGACATCGACTTCGGGATCACGCACGTCTATCGCGGCAACGACCACCGGCCGAACGAGCAGCTCCACCGGCAGCTGCACGAAGCCCTCGGAACCACGCCGCCGGAGTACGTTCACCACGGGCTGATCCTCGGCGAGGACGGCAAGAAGCTCTCGAAGCGGGCAGCCGGGGCGACGGTCGAGTCGCTGCGGCGGCTCGGCGTCCCGGCCGAGGCCGTTCGCGGCTACCTCGAGGAGCTCGGAGTGCCCCGGCACGACGTCCACTACGACCTTCCGCGCATCCATCGTCTCGCCGTCGAGGCGATCGAGGCGATGAGCGACGAGCAGCTGGCCGAGCGGGCCGAGATCCCTCTGGCCGCCGTTCCGGCTGCGCGCGGCGCACGTGATCTCGAGGAAGCGCGCGAGTATGCGCGCCAGGTGCTCGAGCCCCCGCCGCCGCGCCCGACCGACGCGCCTGAAACGCTCGAACGCTTCAAGGAGCTCGCCGACGAAGAGCCATGGGCGGTCGTCCGTGAGTTGAAAGCAGTCGGCGGAGACTTACGCGCGCTCCGTGTCGCGTTGACGGGCCGCGACCGGGGCCCGGAGCTAGCGGCGATACTGGCCGCGTTGCCCAAGGAGGAAGCGCTGCGCCGTGTCGATCAAGCTCTACAACACGCTCACTCGTAAGCTCGAGGAGCTCCCCGAGCCGCC